>JAFTCU010000312.1 GCA_017454585.1 Thermoguttaceae bacterium
GAACGCTGAACGTCCCGTTGGAAAGATTATACCGCGACGGGTAGCCGGTGTTGGGGTAGTGACCGATGCGCACGCCGGAAGCCGCGTCCGTGGTGAATTCTACCGTTCCGCCGTTTTGGTAAACGTTCCCCTGCGCGTTTTTGGCCTGGTTAATGAAGGCCTGACCCGAAACCGACAGAGAGGCGCCTTCGTTAATGTAAGCGTTGGTCGTCCACTTGTTGCAAATGTAGAAATTCGTCGTCGTGAGGCTGCCGTTGAGCGTCATGCTGCTCCCGTTATTCGCGGCATTGGTCATGAAGAACGTGCCGAACGTGTTCGTCGTGCCGGCATTGAAAACGACCTTCTCGCCGTTTTGGCTGAACTGCCCCGTCGTGACCACGTTTTGAGTGAATGTGATCGTCCCGCCGGAATCAGGCGTCACGGTCAGATTGGAAGTCGCGTTGACCGCCTCGGTGTATTCCCCGCTCCCGGTAAAAGTCGTACCGTCAAAAATCACCTCCGCCTGTGTATAGGCAACAAGAAAGAAAAATCCCGATAAAAGAAGAACGGCCCGACCCCACGTGAAAACACGGAAGGAGGAAAATTTTGCGGTATTTCTAAAGGATGATTTCATTTTTACGGCCTCAAAGTTTTGAACATCACGCTGGTTTTATCTCACCAACAACGATCTAATACTGAGTACATTATAGTCCAAATTCCAGAAATTATTGAATGATTCGAGAAAAAAAACAGAAAAAATGAAAATTTAGGCACAAATTTTCAAAAAATGCCCCCTGCATCGTCTCGAACCCATGATCGAAAACGGCCCGATTCAACGTTTGTAAATCAAGTAAAGCCCGCGCTGGAAACGGAAGAAATCCGCGTCGCTCTTCAGCGCAAGCGTCGGCACGACCGCCGGCACGGTCGGAATCGTGATTTCGGTCGGCTGGAACGGCAGGACTTTCAGATTCAGCGTGGTCATGCGGTACTCCGACCGGAACAGGAGGGCCAGTTCGCCGACCGTCATGGCGTATGAGGATGGCAAACGTCGGAAATTCCCGTCCGTCTCGGCGCCCGGGGCCGGAAAATCGTCCGAAATGTCCGTCATTCCCATCGGGTTCAAGTGGTCCACGACCACCAGCTCCAGGTCAAGGTCCGCCGCGCTCTGCATCACCCGGCCCAGCTCGGCGATTTTACCCGAATTTCCCGGGTTGGCCGGCAGGTAGTCAAAGACCAGAACGTCCAGTCCACGCACGTCCTGGATGCGGAACCGCCGCTGGTTCAGGCCCTCGGACGAAAGGCGCTTCACGTCGATCCCCTGCGCCTGCATTTTCTCGAACGTCGCGTCAAATTCCGTGATCAGGCCGACTTTTTTCCTTTGAAGGAACGCGAAATCGGCGTCTTCCGGGCGGAGGACCGAGTTTTTCACTTCCTCGCGAATTTTCACCACGTCGTGCGGATCACGCACCGAGTCGATCACCCGATCGGCGATTTTTCCGGCCGTGGGGTAAATATTCGGCTGGCTTGCGCCGTGCCAGTTCAACCGGTTGGAAAGCATGATCACGAACGTCCCGAAATTCGGGTCGATCCAGATCGAGGTGCCCGTGTAGCCGCCGTGACCGATCGCCTGCGGAGACTGGAGGATCCCCCGGTTCGGTTTCTCGCTTCGGTGGTCCCAGTTCAGCCCGCGGCTTCCAGCCGTCGTGGGGTAAAAACTCACCATTTTGTCGTAAACTTCCGGCGAGAAAAGACGCTGCTTCGAGCCGTCCGGCGCCGTAAATTCCCCGCGGTTCAGCATGACCGAGGCGAAAATCGCCACGTCGCGGACGGTCGAGAAATTGGCGCCGTTCCCGGTCCCCTGCTTCATGCGGCGTGCCCGCGTATCGTTCGGAACGCCCTGGATCCAGCGGCCGTCCATGAACTCCGTCACGGCGCAGCGTTTGACCCGCTCCGGGTCGGGGAGGAACATCGTGTCGGTCATTCCGAGCGGGATGAAAATGTGGTTCCGCGTAAAGTCGGCGTACGTCTCGCCCGTTACGCGCTCCACGACCTTCCCAAGAATGATGCAGCCGAGGCAGGAATACTCGAACCGCTCCCCCGGCTCGGCTTTGAGCGGGAGTTGGGTGATCCTCTGCCAAATGTCGTCGGGCGTCCCCTCCCAGCTGTAGCCGTCGCGGATCCCGGACGTGTGGGTACACAAATGCCAGATTTTGATTTTCTCTTTGCCGTGATTCGCCAGCTCGGGGAGGTACTTCGTGACCGGGTCGTCGTAAGAGATTTTACCCTGCGAAACGAGCACTGCCAGCGACGGGGCGAGCGCCTCGACCTTCCCGCACGATGCCATGTCCCACATCGTGTCCCACTCGACGGGCCGCGGGACGGGATTCTGCTGGCAGTTCCCCCACTTCTGGAGGTAAACGAGCCGATCTCCCCGGCCGATCGCCACGAACCCGCCCGGAATGTACTCGGCCTCGATCAGCTTCCGGACCCAGCCGTCGATCGGCGCGAACGCCTCGGAGTTCAGATTCAGCGACTCGGGCGAGACCACCTCCAGCGGCGGGTTCGCCTGCGCGAAAAGAGCCAAAACGACGAGAAAGAAACTGAAAGGAAGAAGGCGGGACATTTTTTTAATAATGAATTCAGATTAAGGAGAAAACCGGGAAACATGACAAAAGCCGGAGACAGAAAACCCCCGGCTTCTACAAAATGGAGGCGGCGGGTATCGAACCCGCGTCCTGCGACATATCCCTGTGAGCGTCTACATGTGTATTCGATTCTTTAAATCTCGCTCCATCTCCCCCCAACCGAAAGGGTGGATCAGGAACCAGACAGAACAAATCTCGCCCCAACCGTACTGCCGTGAATCAGGACATAACAGACTTCGTTACGCTACATTGGGCCTCCATCTGTCAGGGAAACCCATGCACGGTCGCCTCTTCTTAGGCGGCAAGAGCCATATTATTGTTGGCGTTTATTTTTTAGTCGGATTTTTACGTGGCATTCTGACCAACCACGACATGCAACTCACACTTCAAGTGCCCAGTCGAATCCAGTCGCCCCCGGACTGTGAAAAAGCGGAAGGATGAAGAAACCACCGCTTTTTCTGAAGTGTTTTGATTATTAACGACCGTGACGGCGGCGGACCGTATTTCCATAGAAATGGCCCGGACGGTTCGGACGGTCAAGGATGTCCATACTGCGAATTTCCTTACGGGTGAGAGCGCGTGGATTTTGCGGTCTCTGGGCCCTCGGAGCAGTTTGCGCCGTGGGAGCGTTTGGGGCCATCGCGGCTCTCGACGCTACGGCAGCGCTGGGCTGAACGTTTTCTGCCTTGGGAGTTTCCTGCTCTGCAACAAATTCCGGTTCTGCTGTGTTTTCGACCACAAGAGCCAGTTCAGCCAATGCCTCATCCTCTGAAACGATGGTCGATTCATCTGCCAGGCTGTAGGACGTTACCGCCAGAAGAGCGGCAATCGTGAAGGAAATCATCTTTTTCATCTTTTTGTCTCACTTCTTTTTGAGGTTGATTGAAATCCATTTCTGCCCATAGTATAACATAATTTTAAATTTTGTCAAGAGATTTTATTCGATTTTTGGATTTTACTCTATCTTTTTTTATTTTCTTCTGTTACTATTTACCCAGTCGGAAAAGTCTAAAGTGTAAAAACTCCAACTATTAAAACATTTTCACAAGAGGGCCTGATGGACGATCAGTTTTTTATTTTTGAAACATCAGAAACTCCGAATCCCCAAAACGATCCAGTTCCGCCAGCCGAACCGGCCCCAAAAGCCCCTGAAGAACCGGCCACGCAGGATGAGGTTTCGGAAATTCTCTCGCTCCGCCAGCGGCTCACGTATTTAAATCAACGTTACTACAATGATTCGGTCTCCGAGGTTTCGGACGGCGAGTTCGACTTCATGATGAAGCGGCTGGAACTCCTCGAGTCCCGCCACCCGGAGCTTTCTCGCGAGAGTAGCCCGACGCAGAGGGTCGGCGGAAACGTCATCGATTCTCTGGAAGAGGTCCGGCACAAAGTCGTCATGCTGTCGATCGAAAACGTTTACGAGCCGGAGGGCGTGCGGAAGTTCGCCGATGACGCGTACAAGAAATTCCCGCCCGGGACCGTGATCCCGTGGGTCCTGGAACTGAAGATCGATGGCGTCGCCATGTCGCTGCACTACGAGAAAGGCGTTTTGGTCCAGGCTGTCACGCGGGGCGACGGCGAGAAGGGAAACGACGTGACGCATAATGTGCGGACCATCCCGGACGTGCCGCTCCAGCTCACGGAAACCGACCCGCGTTTTCCCGTCCCGGAAGAGGTTGAGATCCGCGGCGAGGTTTACATGACGAACAGCGGTCTGAGCCTCCTCAACGAGCGCCAGAAAGAACTGGGGAAGGAACTTTACGCCAATCCCCGGAACGCGGCGTCGGGGAGCATTCTGCTCAAGGACCCGAAAATCGCCGCCCGGCGGCCGCTTCGAATGTTCTGCCACAGTGTGGGGGTGACCGAAACGCTTCCGTGCCGTACGCACTCGGAATTCCTCGAGGCGGTCCAGTCGTGGGGCCTCACGCCGACGCCGAACGTTCAGCATTTCACGAGCGTCGAGGAGGCGATCGCCTACTGCGAAAACCATCAGGAAGACCTTTTCAGCCAGGACTTCGAGGCGGACGGTTTCGTGCTGAAAGTCGATGATTTCGCGCAGCGGCGGGAACTGGGCGAGACGTCGAAATTCCCACGCTGGATGATCGCGTTAAAGTTCCAGAAATACGAAGCCACGACCCGGCTTTTGAATATTTATACGCAGGTCGGGAAAACGGGCGTCATCACGCCGGTAGCCGAGCTGGAGCCGGTGCAGCTGGCCGGGACGACCATCTCACGCTCGTCGCTGCACAACGCGGAGGAGATCCGCCGGAAGGACATTCGGATCGGGGATTGGGTCGTGGTCGAAAAGGCCGGGAAGATCATCCCGCACATCGTCCGCAGCGAGATCCACCGCCGGGAGACGGAGCTTCCGGAGTACCAGTTCCCGGAGGTCTGCCCGGTTTGTGGGTCGGAGCTCGTTCAGGACGAGGGCGGGGTTTACATTCGCTGCTCGAACGCGCACTGCCCGGCTCGATGGAGCGAGAAGGTTTTGTACTACGGAAGCCGCGACGCGATGAATATTAAGGGCCTCGGGACCAAACTCGGCGCGCAGCTCATCGAGCGGGGTTTCGTGAATACCTATGCGGACCTTTACCGGCTGGTGGACGTTCTGACGCCGTCCCAGGTCGCCAAACTGGATCGGGTCGGGGATAAAATGGTCGCCAATCTCTGCGACCAGATCGAGGCGAGCAAAAAGCGGGGTCTGGCGCGGCTTTTGAATGCGCTTTCGATCCCGCACCTTGGAAAAGAAACGGCGGAACTTCTGGCGATGAAGTTTCTGACGATGGACGCGCTGCAGGCCGCCACGGCGCCGGAGATCGCGTCGGTGGACGGGATCGGCGAGATCATCGCGGATTCGGTCTGGGCGTTCCTGCACTCGGAAGAAGGGGAAAAAACGGTCCAGGACTTGCGTGACGTGGGCGTTTTGATGGAGTTTGTGGACGAAAACGGCCGGCTGGCCGCCGCGAATGAGTCGGCCGAAAACCTTCCGCTTGCCGGTCAGACGGTCGTCGCAACGGGCAAACTCGTCCGATTCACCCGGCAGGAAATTGAGGGCCTGATCAAGAAACTCGGCGGAAAGCCCGCGGGGAGCGTTTCGGCCAAAACGTCGTTCGTCGTCGCAGGGGAAGATGCCGGCAGCAAGCTCACCAAAGCGCAGGAGCTTGGAATTCCGGTTTATTCGGAGGAAGAATTCCTGGCGAAATTCGGGCTGGAAGCGCCGAAGCAGAAGATTTTTTAGCAGATTCGGAGGGCCGGCGTCTCGCCGGTCAAGTAATTGCAGGCGCGGCCGAGGACGACCGCGCTCCGAAAATAATTCTCAACCCTCAATGGCCCGCACAATGTCGTCCACGTCGTTCTCGACTTTGATCGGATTGTTCGCGAAGGCGCAGGTCGTCACGCCGTGCGGACGGAGCACTTCGTCGAATTTCTTCGGGTCGCCGCAGTGGTACGCCACGGTCGCGGTCGGGTCCTTGAGCTGATGGCCCGTCAGGATGCAGACCACGCGGTCGGTCGGTGCAATCACGCCTTCCTCGCGGAGGAGTTTCGTCCCGGCCACACTCGCGGCGCTTGCCGGCTCGCAGCCGAAACCGCAGGCGCCGACCTGGGATTTCGCGTCCAGGATCTGCTGGTCGGAGACCTTGCGCACCACGCCGTCGCACCATTCCAGGGCGCGGAGGCATTTTTCGAGGTTCACCGGCCGGTTGATCTCGATCGCGCTGGCGATCGTGTTGGCGCGGCGGCCTTCGTCGTTCATCTGCTTAAAGAACGCGTTGATCTTCACGCGGTCCGTGTTTCCGCCGTTCCAGCGGATCTTTTCTTCGTTAAACACGCGGAACAGCGTGTCGGCCCCGGCGGCGTTGATGACGGCCAGACGCGGGTTCCGGTCGATCAGGCCCAGCTCGTAAAGCTCGTGGAACGCCTTGCCGAAAGAGCTGGAGTTTCCGAGGTTTCCGCCCGGGACGACGATCCAGTCCGGGACGTTCCAGCGCAGGGCCTCCAGAACGCGGAACATGATCGTTTTCTGCCCCTCAAGCCGGAAGGGGTTCACGCTGTTCACGAGGTAAATGCCCAGTTTCTTCGAGACTTCTTTCACGCGGGCCATGGCATCGTCGAAATCGCCGTGGATCTGGAGCGTCTGCGCGCCGTAATCGAGCGCCTGGGAGAGTTTCCCGTAGGCGATTTTCCCGTCGCCGATGAAGATCACGGCCTTCATCGTGTGCAGGCACGAGCAGTACAGCGCGAGCGAGGCGCTCGTGTTCCCGGTGGAGGCGCAGGCGGCCCGGGTCGCTCCGACCATGCTGGCGTGGGTCGTCGCGGCGCACATTCCATTATCCTTGAACGACCCGGACGGGTTCATGCCTTCGTACTGGAGGAAGAGGTTCCCCTCGTTCATGCCGGTGTACTTAGCCACGCCGCGGGAGTTCTGCAGAATGGTCTGGCCCTCGCCGACGGTCACGCATTTCTCAAGGTTCGCGAAAGGGAGCAGGTCGTGGAACTTCCACACGCCGCTGAAACGCTGCGGCACGTCGCGCATCGCCCAGTACTTTTCGAACTCTTTGAGCGATTTCGGGACGGGCAGTTTATCCCACTCGTACGAAATATCCAGCAAGTTCCCGCATTTGGGGCATGCGGTCAATACTTCATCGACGCTGTAAGTCGCGCCGCAGTTGGGGTCAATGCACTTCTGGCAAACGTGTTCAGCCATAATTTGAACCTTCCGGTTTTCAGGACTTGGAAAAGGAAAAACGTTTAACTTCTTTATATTATACTGAAATTTTCAGAAATTTCAAGAGAGGGGGAGAAAGACCGAACTAAACCCCAAATCCGCAAGAGCTCGCAGGCCGAAAAAGGGCCCGCGGGGCCTTATTGGGGTGAACTCTTTAGTGGATTTGGCGCTTTAGGAGTGGATCAAGGAGCGTTCGGCTGATGCCGAACTTGACCGGCGAGGACGCCGGCCCTCCGAATCTAAAGGCGCCTGACTCCTGACTACTCGCTACTGATTGTTCCTCAGCGCGTCGGTGATGCTTCCGCTGCCGGGCAGTGCGACGCCGCCGGTCACGGAGTTCAGATTCAGTTCGCCGCGGTCGATCCAGATGCCTGCGCCGTCAAGCTGGAAAATACCCAGCGAGATTTCGGTTCCCATCCGGCTGGCCTCGAAGGCGATCCAGCTCTCGACGAAGTTGTTCTGCGCGGAAAGGAGTGAGTTCAGCGCGTCGATCAGGTCACGGGCGAACGAGTCACCAAACTGGGAGTTCTGTCCCGGCTTCGGCGGCTGCAAAAGCTGGAGGTTCGTCTGGTCCACACGATTCATCGCGACCAGAACCGAAATGCGCCTCAGCTCGAAATTCAGCTGTGCCACTTCGATCGAACGGACAAGCAGCCTGATATTCCTGTGTACCGAATCTTCATACATGATGTACGACCGGCGGGCTCGATCGTAGCTGATGAGCGTTTCCACGTAGGCGTTTCGCTCCGCGCGGCGGTCCAGAGGCGCATCGACTGAAATTCCAAGCGATAAGGACGAGTTGGCCTTCGCGTTTTCAAGGTTCGAACGAGCGTTCGCGGTCAGCTGGAGGTCCGTTTTCAGAGCATTGGCGGCAATTTCGATCTTGCGCCACTGATCCACTAAAGCGGTACGGGCGTTCATCCAGTCGAGGCGATTTTCACGAGCTACCTCCAGTGCCAAATCCTCTTCCAGTTCGACCGGTGTGAGCGTTACGGCATCCAGTCGGGCACGGGCCTGCAGGAGCGACATATCGAGGAGCTTGCTGTTGAACTGGTCCATCCAAAGGTCCAGCTTTTCCTCGTTGTTTGAGGCTTTGATCGATTCAAGCGAATTATGAATCTCCACCACACGGTCCTTGAAGAGGAGATAATCTTCGCCGAGTTTCTTCACGCGATCGCGGAAAATACGCGGGTCGATGGCGGTCATGTCCACATTCCCGGAGCGAACTTCCGGGCGATTCACCAGGCGACGCAACGCGGCGAGACGTTTCGGGTAGGCGTCACGCAGTTTCACGAAGTCACTGTCGATTTCGGAGCAGTAATCCTGCATTTCATCCACCAGACCGCTGAGCAGTTCCACGGAATCCTCAAACGAGCGGTGCCCATTGCGCAAGTCGCGCTGGAATTGGGACAAATCGTTACGCATCCGGGTAATTTCCGGCGAAATCAGGATGAACGGCTCGAGCATATTGTCCCGGACCACCGCTTTCAATCCCGGCGGGAGGCCGATCGTCATTTTGTACTGGTCGAGGGAGTTCTGATAGGAGTTTTCGGCGTTCATCAGATTGATCTGGGCACTCAGCAGCGACTGACGTGTCTGGTCAACCTGGGTACGAGCCAGACGGTCTGCCATATACAGCGCTTCCATTCGATCCATGCTGTACTGCAGATCGTTGACGTTCTGCCTCTGGTTCTCGAGTCTCAGCTGTGAGAAAATCAGGCCGTACAGGTTGCCGGCATTGGAAATCATACCCTCAACTCCTCCAATGGACGCGTACCCGGTACCCGGAGCCCCCAGGTTCATTCCGCCAACCATCGTATTCACGTAAAACCCCTGACGGAAACGTTCCATCGTGCGCAGGTTGCAAATGAACCCACGTTCCGCGGAGGTCAGACTTTCCAGCGCGTACGCCCGACCGAATCTGCGCAGAAGCGGCTGCACGAGCGACATGTTCAGGAGGGTCGTTGAGATCCCCTTTCCGCCGGAATCTCCGACCGTCCAGACTACCGAGTTGGCCAGGCTCGCCGCCAGGGTACCACCAAACGCCGAGTATCTCGAAGCCGAAACATTGGAATCAACCGAAACGATTCCGTTTCCGTGGAATGATGTGTCGTAATACGCACCGCCGCCAAGACCGTAGTGAATGTCAAAATCGTAACGGCGAAGCGAAACATTCAGGGCCGACATATAAATATTTTCCAGTGCGGTCAGGTATTCCGGGGAGTTTACCAGTGCGATCTGAATGGCTGTTTCACGGTTCAAAAGGACATTTCCGTCTTTGTCTCTGGGCAGGGAATTCAACCAGTTCGGATTTTCGACCGAAGAAATGACGCCGTATTTGTCCCAGCCTTTCCAGCCTTTTTTCCCGTAAACGCACTTCATCATCACGTGCGCGGACGGATCATCCGTCGGCCGTGGCTGATAGTCCCGATCATACGGGAGATAAAAACGCGAACTTGGGGAAGCCTCAAACCGGTAGTCCGAAATGGGGAGATTCGGGAACTGACATTTCTTTTCCTGAATAAGCTGATGGACGTTCTGATCTGCCTGGCAGCGCCAAAACGGCCGCTGGCAGCCACTGTTCATCAAACAGAACATACTCAATGTGAGGACCAAAGCCCAGCTCATTATCGTCTGTTTCGTCATTGAAAAAGCCATGATTTCGTTCCCTGTAATAATTAAAACCATACGGTGGCAGTCCTTCCACCAATTTCCTGTTTTGGATTCATCGACAGAAAAATAGGTAAACTTTAACGATTATAACGATTTTAACAATTACGTCAGAAATTTTTAAGTTTTTTGGGATTAAAGTAGTTAGTGTTTCGGCTTGGAACCCATATTCTTCCGAAGGCAGAACGCTGACTACTGACTACTTTAAAAAGGGTCCCCCTTTTCAAAACGCTGGAAATTCATATAATATTAATGTTTTTTATCTTTTGATTCCTTATTAGTTAGAAGTATGAATTCCATCGAAATTGAAAACGCCAACGTCATTTACGGGACGAAGGCCGCGCTGAAGAATATTTCCTGGTCGGTCCGGCAGGGGGAACGGTACTTCATCCTCGGAGCGAACGGCGCAGGAAAAACGACGCTCGTGAAGATGCTCCTCGGCTACATCTGGCCCCGTTACGGCGCGAAAATCTCCGTTTTGGGCCAGCAGTTCGGGAAAGTCTGCCTCGCCGAGCTGCGAAAACGCATCGCGTGGGTCAGTCCGTTCGTCAACCAGCTTACCCAAAACCCCAACCTGACGGCGTGCGAGCTGATCGTTTCGGGCAAGAACGCGGTCTTTGGGGTCTATTTCGACGAAGTGTCGCCGGAAGACGAAGAAAAAGCGCGGCAACTGCTCGCTCTGCTGAATGCGGATTCCTTGCTCCATCAGAAAGTGCAGACGCTTTCGTCGGGCGAGCAGGTGAAAGTCCTCATCGCGCGCGCCCTGATGACCGACCCGGAACTGATGATCCTGGACGAACCGACCGTTTACATGGACGTTTCGGGGCGGGAATTCCTTCTCAAAACAATCTCCCGGCTTGCGCAGGACCGACCGGACCTGACGATCATTTTTATCACGCAGCGCATTGAAGACATTCTGCCGGTTTTCCAGCACGGGATGATCCTGAAAGAGGGCGAGATCATCGTGAACGGTCCGCGTGACGAAGTGCTGACCGAGGCAAACCTGAAGGCGGCGTTCGACATGGATCTGAAACTGGTCCACACGCAGTCCGGCCGGTACTGGACGGTGATTGAATGAAATTATGAATTATGAATGATGAATTAAAAGAGCGCTGGAGCCTTTGACCTTAATAAAATCGCCCTTGGCGATTTCCAATTCATAATTCTTAATTCATAATTTAAAAAGGGATAAACTTTCATGAAATTCGATGTGATCATAGTCGGCGGCGGTCATGCGGGGGCGGAAGCGGCGGCGGCCGCGGCGAGGCTCGGGGCGAAAACCGCCCTTTTGACCTCCAACCTCGATACGATTTCCCAGATGAGCTGCAACCCGGCCATCGGCGGCGTGGCGAAGGGGCAGATCGTCCGTGAAGTGGACGCCTTGGGCGGGCTGATGGGCGAAGTCATCGACGCGACCGGGATCCAGTTCCGCATGCTGAACCGCTCGAAAGGCCCCGCCATGCACGGCCCGCGTGCCCAGGCCGACAAGAAGGCGTACCAGTTCGCCATGAAGGAACGGCTCGAAAACCTCGAAAATCTCGAGCTGCATCAGGAACTCGTCGAGGAGCTTCTGGTCGAAGAGCGCCCCGACGGGAAACCGTTCGTGACGGGCGTGAAGACCATGCTTGGCGAGATCTACGAGGCTCCGCGCGTCGTGCTGACGACCGGGACGTTCCTGCGCGGGATCCTGCACTACGGCCCCAACCAGTTCCCCGGCGGAAGGGCGGGCGACATGCCGGCGAATAAACTCTCGCAGACTCTCGAACGCTCCGGGATCCGGCTGGCTCGCTTCAAGACCGGCACTCCCGCACGGCTGAACGGCCGGACGATCGATTATTCCCGCCTTGCGCCCCACGTCGGGGACGAGGACCCGGTTCCGTTTTCGTTCCTTCATGAGACGCTTCAGGTCGATCAGATTCCCTGCTGGATCACGCGGACCAACGCCAAAGTTCATCAGATCATTCGGGAAAATCTCCACCGCGCGCCGATGTACTCCGGCCAGATCAACTCGACCGGGCCGCGGTACTGCCCGTCGATCGAGACGAAGATCGTACGTTTCTCCGACAAAGAAAGCCACCAGCTTTACCTCGAGCCCGAGGGCCGGCACACGCTGGAGGTTTACGTCAATGGTCTTTCCACGAGCCTGCCGTGCGACGTGCAGCGCGAGATGATCCGGAACATCGAGGGGCTGGAAAACGCCCAGATCATGCGTTACGCCTACGCCATCGAGTACGACTTTGCCCCGCCGGAGCAGCTTCATCCGTCGCTCGAGACGAAAGCGATCGAGGGGCTTTTCTTCGCTGGCCAGATCAACGGGACGACCGGTTACGAAGAAGCCGCGGGCCAGGGACTCCTCGCCGCCGCCAACGCGGTGCGCTCGCTGAACGGTCAGGACCCGCTGATCCTCGGCCGGGAGGAGGCGTACCTCGGC
>JAFTCU010000313.1 GCA_017454585.1 Thermoguttaceae bacterium
CACCCATACCGCTTGGGTATTTAATCCGCTGACGGGAACGGGAACGTTTAATCTGGCGCCAACTGGCACTTACGACAATCCGCAGCAGAACATGCCGAACCTGACCGGATTCTCGGGAACCGTGAAGATGGGAACGACCTCTGCGCAAGTGCGTCTGCGCGGAAGCGGTTACAACACTTTCAGCCCGGACATGACGCTGGACATTACGGGGAACTCCCAGCTCTGGCTGAACAGCGATCTGAACTGCAAACTCTACCTGCACGACATGGGCGGTGCGTTCGACGGCCTGGGCCTCGTTCGTTTCGACACGAACGGCAAAAAAATCACTGGTCCGATCTCAGTTTCAGGGAAAGCCGGTATCTCGGTACGTCAAGATTTGAATAACGCTACTAACACCATCGAGAGCGCTATCACTGGGGTACACGCGGCGGATGATACCACCAAGGACAACCTGGTTTTCAATGGCAGCCCTTCCAGAGTCAATACCTATGCGACGCTTGTACTAAAAAGCGAGAACTACTGGAACGGTACGACAGAAATCGACTATATGAACGTGGAACTCCAGGGGAGCGCGACACTCGGTGATGGAACCATCTATCTTTCCCCGTCCAAAAGCGTTACGGAAGGGGAAAGCACTTACACGACCTGGCCCGGTACTTTGACGCTGAACCGCACGGATGATTTCACTCTTTCGGCCATTCAGTCCACCTCTGGGGGTGCAGGCGGCAAGATCGTCAAGAAGAACGACAACACGGTGACGATCGCGAGCCTGAGCGGCTTCAACGGCACGGTGGACATTCAGGGCGGGACCGTTCAGACCTCGGCCGTCGCGGACGGTTCCGCGGCAGGCGGAATCATCCTGACCGGAACGGGTACGCTCTACGCGACGAACACCGCTAACAACATCAACTTTAATATTAATCGTTTCGACCTCTCCCAATTTGAGGGGACTTTCAGCATTCAACAGGGCCGTACGTTTATGACCTACGCGAAGTACTTCGGTCCGGATGCGACGGTGAACGTGAATCCCGGCGCGTCGTTCATGTTCTACGACGGTTCGGCCATGGGCCCGTGTGGGGATTACCCGAGCAAATTCGTCCTCTCTGGCAATGGGCACAGTGAGGGGCTGGGTTCCGTTCGTTTCCATGTCACTTTAGACGAGGCTAATCTGGCCAAGCTGAATACAGCGGACGATGTTTCCCTTCCGAACATCACGGGACCGGTGGAGCTTGCGTCCAACACCAAAATCATCGGCCGGGTTGGTAACGTCATTGGTTGGGGTGCCATCGCGGGGGATATTACCGGAACGTACACCGACGGCGACACGACCAGGGCTTACAATCTTGCGCTGAATGACTCCTCGAACGGCTGGCTGCTCCTGACCGGAACGAACGACTACGGCGAAACGACGATCGGCGGCGGCACCGTCCAGCTCGGTTACGTCGGCTCGATCAACGGGAAGCAGTATGACGGCACGACCGGCACCCTTGGGAAGGGCAAAGTGACGGTGAACGCTGGCGCGGTGCTCGACTACCGCCGGGTCAACGAGTACAATTTCACCGCCGACATCGCGAACGCTGGAACGATCAAGGTGAACTCCGGAGCGCTTACCATCAACCAAAACCCGAGCGGTGACGGAACGATCGAAGTCGCGGATGGCGCGGCGCTGAACGTGAACCTCGCTCTGAACACCTCGAACAAAATCATGGGGACCGGTACGGTGAACATGACCTGGACCAGTGACAGCGGCGTGCAGATCAATGGTTTTTCCGATTTTGAAGGAACTTTGAACATTAACTCCAACAATGGACGGTACAGGCTCGACGGAAAGACCGTCCAGTTCGGTCCCGGCCGGACCATCATCGGGAATACCGCGCAGCTCTACATGAACGGCTCGACCTTCTACGGAAACTTCGAGTTTGGCAACTCGAGCGCTTATGACGGCACTTACCCCGCGGCGATCCGTTCTGATGGAACGGGCACTTCCAGGATTTTCGGCACCGTGACGCTGACCGACGACGGCGCGACCATCTGCAACCGCGCGAACAACAACGGGAACGTAGAGAACGGCTCCAAGCTCGTCCTTTACGCTGACGTGACCGGTCCCGGCTCGCTGACGAAGCGTGAAGATTCCGCTGGCAACGCGGGCGTTTTGACGTTCGCAACCACGACTCAAGACGGCACGACCTACGGCGGAACGGTCGATTACGAAGGCAAAACCAACGTGAAAACCGGTATTCTCCGCGTGGCCGAAGGCGTGACGATGTACGGTCAGGACGACATCACGGTGGACTCCGGCGCGGTCATGGACCTTCAGGAAGGCTCGACCCTTGCCGTGGGCGCCAAGGACGCCGCGACCGGCACGACGCTGAACGTCGGAGGCGCTGGTGAGCTTCGGTTCAACAGCAATGTGGCGCTCGACATTTTCAGCGTGACGGATTACGACCAGTTGCTCTTTGGTGAGGGCCTGACCGTTACGAGCGACCCCGACGCAGATAAACTGATCACCGTCACCGTCGCGGACGACGTGGACCTCGGCGATACGCTCCTGCCGGTCATCCAGGGCCTGAATCCTGGCGCGCTGGCCGACTGGACCGTGGACATCACATCCGGTTACACGTACCTCTTGCAGCCTGATGGTTCGCTTGCGATCGGAAGTTCCACGGCCATTCCTGAACCCTCTACGGTGATCCTGCTGGTTCTGGGTTTCGGGTTGATCGCTGGCAAAATTGGCCGTAAAAGGTTCTGATTACGGATTTAAAAGGCCCCCTCACTGAGGGGGCTGGCTCGCAAAGCGAGACTGGGGGAGTTACGTGACGTGCCATTTAACTCCCCCCGGCACTACGTGCCACCCCCCTCAAAGAGGTGGGCTTTAAAATTTTTGTGGCTGGTGAGGAGCAAAATGGACCCTTCCCAGCCCTTTTCATTTGAATCGAAAGGAATTCTTATGCCTTCCCGCCGTCATTTTCTCGCTTCGTCTCTAGCCCTTGCCGCAGGTTCTGCGGTCTGTTCGGCCGCAACTCCTGAAAAGCCCGGTTTCTTCACGGAGGCCGCCCGGGAAATCCCGTTGGTCGAGGACTGCGACGTCATCGTTTGCGGCGGTGGGCCGGCCGGGATCGCCGCGGCGTGGTCGGCTGCACGGGCTGGTGCGAGGGTCCGTCTTTTCGAGCTTCAGGGCTCACTGGGCGGGATCTGGACGAGCGGGCTTCTGACCTACATTTTCGACTTCGACAAATGCGAGACCGCGTGGGAGATCATCCACCGCCTCGACGCGCTCCACGCCCGCCGCTGCGCCTCGACAAAAGATTTCGTTTATGAGCCGGAGTACATGCGCTTCATCTGCGAGGAAATGATGCTTGAGGCGGGGGTTCAGTTCACGCTCCAGTGTCCCGTGACGGCCGTGTACCGCGACGCGTCGGGGAGGAACATCGAAACGATCGTCACCGAGTCGAAATCGGGGCGCCAGGCGTGGCGCGCGCCGGTCTTCATCGACGCCACCGGCGACGGCGATTTGGCCGCTCTGGCCGGCTGCGGGTTTGAAATGGGCGCGACCCCCGAAGGGTACGGCCAGCCCGCCACGCTCAACGCCCTGATCGTTGTCCGCGATTCCAAAGCCCTGGCGAAGTACATCTCGAACGACCCGCAAATGTGGGGGCCGGGTGGGCACGTCGATTCTTTCAAGGCGTTCCTCGCCGTGCTTCAGAGCATCGGGATCCAGCCGTCGTACTTCAACCCCACGCTGTTCAAGGTCCACGAGAATCTGCTTCTGATGATGGTCAATCACGAGTACAAACTTCTCGTGAACGACGCGCAGGCGATCTCTGACGCGACGGTCCGCGCCCGGCGGGAGATCATCCAAATGGCCGCCGCGCTCGATAAACTGGGCGGGCCGTGGGAAGGGCTCCGGGTCGCGGCGACTGCCGAGCAGATCGGCCACCGCGACGGACGCCGGATCCACGGCCGTTACACGATCACGCGCGATGATGTGGCGGCGGGCGCAAAATTCGAGGACGGTGTTACGACGTCACGCTTCGGGATCGACATTCACGCGATCGATTTCGAGAAAAACAAAACGGAGACGATAGGCCACGGCACGTTCAAGCCGTTCCAGATCCCGTTGCGGGCGCTCGAGGCGAAAGACGCGGACAATTTGTACCTGGCCGGGCGGTGTATTTCGGGGGACTTCATCGCCCACGCCAGCTACCGCGTAACCGGCTCCGCCGTTGCGATGGGCGAGGCGGTCGGAAAGGCCGCAGCCGAAAGAATCAAGAAGTCTAATGGTTAAATAACGAGGACGACACAAAAAGCGTCGTCCCCACAAATACCTTAACCGTGCCTTGGGAAAACTCAGTTGGTCCGGCTGGCGAGGATGATCCCCAGGATCGTGAGGATCGTTCCGACCGTGAACACGGCGTAGATCGTTCCGTTCCAGCTCGCGGCCTCGCTGAAGATCAACATTCCGGCGCAAATATTCAGGAGGACCTGCAGCACGGACATCGCGGCAGCTTTCGACGCGGAAGCGTAACGATAGGAAAGATTCTTCAGGTAGAACGCGATGAACGTCAGGACGCCCGCCGCCAGAATGTTCAGCCAGCACGCCATCGGAACGACTGTGGCCAGGTCACCGAGATGAAGTGGTGTTTCCGCCGCACGCATCTTGCCCAACATCGCAATGAAGCCGAACAGCCCACCAAACCCAAAAACCATCGAAACAACGAAATACGCAGAAACCGGCTTCGGCGCTTCTTCGCCCTCCTTGAGTTCCGGCTTCTTCATGACGGCCCGCAGGATCAGCGTGTAAATCGCGTACCCCATGCCCGTGATGAAGGCGCAGATGAACCCGAACGTACGCGCATCGAACGGAACGGCGAGACCGGCGTACATGATCTGCTTTTCGGTCTCGGCTTCCGGTTTCACTTCTGTCTTGGCCTCCTGCGGAGACGACGTTTCCAGCGTCGTTAAATCCTGCGTCTGAGCGTCCTCAACCACGGTAACGGCGGGAACATCAGCGTTGGCCGCTTCCTTGGCTTTCCTTGCAAGCGAGTTGCTGTAGCCGAACATCGCAACGGCACAAATCAGGACCGCGATCATGGCCATTTTCAGGCCGGTGACTCTTTCCCGAAGAAGCAGAGCGCCAAAAATCGCGCAGCCGAGGATCGTAATGGTCCGAATGACCGGCAGACCGAGCGCCATCCCGATGTAGTCGTTCGCAAGCACGTGGTGGCCGATCCCGATGTACTCGCAGAAAAACGCGGCAATGATCAGGCCGACGATGACTTTCCAGCCCGGGATGGAGGTTTTACCCGACCGCCAGAGGTAAATGAAAATCGGGAGCGCAAACATCGCCGCGATCCACTCTTTGAAGCAAAGGATCCAGTCGCCGCGCCACGACGGATTGAAGACAGAATCCGGATTGAACGTATTTTTATTGATGAACTGAACGAAAACGTACACGATACTGAACAGTGTATCAGACAAAATACACAGCAGCGTACCGTACGCTTTGTCACTCATCATCTGCTTTTTCACAGGGGTGGGATTTTCGGATTCGAGCGAAGAAGTGCTCATGGTGGATCTCCTGATTGAAAGGTAGTGGGTTGGATGATTCTTTTCTTTTATTTTACACCATTTACAAAATCGCGCAAGGCCCTCCAGGTCATTTCAGACTTTTTCAGGCTTGGCGCAATTAAAATCGTGAGATCTAATTTACAGGAGCGATACTTCCAGGACTGGCGATGTGTCCGTTTCACCTCCCATTTTACAGGGCGGATCGGAGCCATATCGCGTGCTGATCGGTGACAAGAAAAACTCTTTGCGCTCTTTGTGTCCTTTGCAGCTTAAAAACATCACTGGCGCATCTTTCAAATCTCACCCAGAGATAAAAGCAACATACACTGAACCTGTCGTCGTTTTAATTATTTTGCGGTATGCTGATACCGAACGAACCCAAAAAAATCAGGAAAATTCCTCCCGCCCCTCTTGACTTTCTTGAGGGGTTGAAGCATAATACACGAGAATCAGGAGCCGCGGGGACTTCCTTTCCCGACCTTCTGACTCTCGTTTTGATTTGTTTCCCCCAGACTCCTAACCCACCCATTTCGAAAATGACGAAATTCATCCCTCTCCTATTCCTCGCGTCTCTTATGGCTTTGGCCCCGTTTACCATGGCACAGGAAAAAAAGTCTTTCTGGCACGTACCGACCCCGACGGACGCCCAGCACGTCAAGGCGGCGGCGCCGTTCACGCTGACCGACTACCACATTCACCTGCGGCTTGGCACAACGTGCGTCAAGGCGATCGAACGCCAAAAAGTCACCGGCATTCAGTCGGGAATCCTCGAAAACTCGGGCCGCGAGTGGCCGCTCTTTGACGATGCGTCACTGCTGGCCTTCATCCGGTTCAACCGAAAGATCATGGCCGAAAAGGGGGTGAAACTCCCCATCGGCATGCAGGTCAATGACCGCGACTGGTTCACCTACTTTAGCCCCGACGTGCTGAAGCAGCTTGATTACGTTTTGGCCGACACGATGATCATGAACGACGAAAACGGCCAGCCTGTGCGTCTGTGGCGCACGAATACGTACGTGATCGAAGACGAGGAAGCGTGGATGGAACGGTACTTCCAGCACACGATGCAGATCCTCGACGAGCCGATCACGATTCTGGCGAATCCGACGTACCTGCCGGCCCAGCTCGCGGATCGGTATGACCATTTCTGGACGGAGGAACGTATGAAGGCGGTGATCGACCGGGCGGTGAAGAATGGCGTCGCGCTGGAAATTCAGGCCAAATCGACTTTCCCGAGCGTGAAATTCATCAAAATGGCCAAAGCCGCCGGCGCGACGTTCTCGGTCGGCACGAACAACGGCGACGGCGAGATCATCCCCTACGACCGCTGGTTCCAGGTCATTCAGGAATGCGGCCTGGAAGAGAAAGACTTTTTGAAAATCAGTAAATGAGTTTAAAGGCTCCCCTGAAAGGGGGACTGGCTCGCGAAGCGAGACTGGGGGGTTCCGAAACTGGTGAGAATCCGTCACATTTTCTGAACCCCTCCACCGCCTGCGGCGGTCCCCCTCCCCTTTCAGGGGAGGCTAAAATCATATTCTCTCCACCCTTAAATGAAAGGATTAAACGTGATTCGCAGATCATTCATGAAAACCAGCCTTGGAATGGGAACGGCGGCACTGCTCGGCGGCGCCCTGAAAGCGGATGAACCGAACGCTCCGGCAACGAATGAAGAACCGTTCAAAAAAATCAAGATCGCCCAGATCGGCGTGCGTCACGAACACGCGAGCGGGAAAATGAACACGCTGAAAATGCTCCCGCAGTACTACGAGATCGTCGGCATTGCGGCCGAAAAGCCCGAAGAGGAAAAACGCCACCGGAACGAGGGGCTTTACAAAAACCTGAACTGGATGAGCCAGGAAGAACTCCTGAACATTCCGGGCCTGGAGGCCGTCGCGGTCGAAACGGAAATGACGGAGCTGCTCCCCACGGCCATGAAATGCGCGGCGCGCGGCCTGCACATGCACGTCGATAAACCGCTCGGGCAGGACCTGAACGAGCTGAAAACGCTGCTCGACCTCTGCCGCGAAAAGAACGTCCTGATCCAGCCGGGCTACATGTACCGCACGAATCAGGCGTTCCGGCTCCTTCTGCACGCTTACCGCAGCGGGTGGCTCGGCGAGTTGCACGACATTCAGCTCGACATGTGCCGTAACGACACGTCGGAGGGCTTCCGCAAGTGGCTCGCCACGTACCGCGGCGGCGGCCTTTACGACTTTGGCTCCCACCTGGTCGATTTTGTGGTGGAACTGCTCGGTGCGCCGGAAGAGATCCACGTGTTTGAAAAGCCGGACCCGAAAGACGGCCTGAACGATAATACGCTCTCGGTGCTGCTTTACGAGAAGGCGATCGCTGAGATCCGCGTCTCGCTGCGCAAGATCGACGGTTTCTCCCGCCGCCGGCTGGCTGCCCACGGGACGAAAGGCTCGTTCGTGCTCGACCCGCTGGAAAACTGGTCGCGTGACGCTTCGGGGAAGATGGTCCCGCTGAACGTAACGCTCACTCTCGACCAGGACCAGGGCGAGTACCACAAAGGGGTGAACGCGCTCAAGCTGGAGCCGTACACGGACCGTTACATCGGCCAGCTGACCGAGTTCGCGCACTACATCCGCGGCTTGAAAGAAAACCCGTACTCGTACGATTTCGAGCTTCTGTCGCAGAAAGTGATCCTCGCCGCTTCCGGCTACACGAAGTGGGAGAAATGACGCTTCCTTGAACTACGTGGCGCAACTCTCAATACTGTTGACGTAATAAAAAACGATGCCTGGCCAATTCGACCGGGCATCGTTTTGTGTTTATGGAACCTTTGCTCCCGTGATTACTTCACCATCGCGTGGAATTCCTGGAGCGAGTGAATGACGATTTCGTCGTTCAGAATCGCTTCGATTCCCTGCGCGGCGGCTTCCGCGGCAGCGAGCGTCGTGAGGTACGGGATTTTCAGCCGAATCGCGTCCTTACGGATGTACGAGTCGTCGAACTTGCTCGACGGTCCAGCCGGCGTATTGATGACCAGCTGGATCTCGCCATTTTTCAGTGCGTCGCAAATGTTCGGACGACCTTCGTAGATTTTGTTCACGTGCTCACATGGAATTCCGGACGACTGCAGGAATTCGTACGTCCCACCCGTCGCAAGGATCTTAAACCCAAGACGTGCGAAATGAGCAGCGGCTTTGTGGACGGCTGGCCGATCGTTTTCGTTTACCGTGATCAGGACCGTACCCTTGCGCGGCAGGCAGGCGTTGGCGGCTTCCTGCGCTTTGTAGTACGCCAGACCAAACGAACTGCACATCCCAAGCACTTCGCCCGTGGAACGCATTTCCGGGCCGAGGATCGGGTCCACTTCCGGGAACATATTGAACGGGAAGACTGCTTCTTTCACACCGTAATGCATGATGGTACGGTGGTGAAGGTCAAGATCTTTGATCGTCTTGCCGAGCATGCACTGTGTCGCCAAAGCCGCCATCTGAATCGCGCAAACTTTGGAAACGAGCGGCACCGTACGGCTTGCGCGCGGGTTGGCTTCCAGAATGTACACCGTGTCGCGGGCGATGGCGTACTGAATGTTCATCAGCCCCACGACACCCATTTCGATCGCAATCCGTTTCGTGTATTCCACGATCGTGTCGATGTGCTTCGGCGGAATGCTCTTCGGCGGAATGACACAGGCCGAGTCACCCGAGTGAATACCAGCAAGTTCGATATGTTCCATAACGGCAGGGACAAACGCGTCCGTTCCATCACAAATGGCGTCCGCTTCGGTTTCCATCGCGTTTTCAAGGAATTTGTCGATCAAAATCGGGCGTTCCGGCGAAACGTCCACCGCGGCCGCCACGTAACGGCGCAGGTGATCTTCGTCGTAAACCACTTCCATCGCACGACCGCCAAGGACGAACGACGGACGAACCATCAGCGGGTAACCGATACGATTGGCGATTTCAAGAGCTTCCTCAATCGTCGAGGCCATACCCGATTCTGTCTGCGGGATTCCCAGCTTCGTCATCATTTTGCGGAACAGGTCACGGTCTTCGGCCAGCGCGATCGTATGCGGCTGGGTCCCGAGGATCTTTACACCTTCTTCAGCCAGTTCCGCAGCAATGTTCAGCGGGGTCTGACCACCGAACTGGCACACAACGCCGTCCGGCTTCTCGTAATCGTAAATGCTCAGCACATCTTCGACCGTCAGCGGCTCAAAGTACAGTTTGTTCGACGTGTCGTAGTCGGTGGAAACCGTCTCCGGGTTGCAGTTCACCATGATCGTTTCGTACCCGGCCTTGCGCAGGGCAAACGAGGCGTGAACACAGCAGTAGTCGAACTCGATACCCTGGCCGATCCGGTTCGGGCCGCCGCCAAGTACCATGACTTTTTTATTCGGGGAGACCGGGCAGTTGCCTTTGCCCGCCGGGATGTTATAGCTGGAATAGTAGTAACTGGCGTTTTCCACACCGCTCACCGGAACGGCGTCCCACTGTTCCACGCAGCCGAGTTTCAGACGGCGGTGACGCACATCGGCTTCCTTCTGGCCGGTGATCTGGGCGATATATTTGTCGGCAAAGCCGTTCTTCTTGGCCTGGATCAGTTGTTCGTCTGTCATGGCGGCGCCGGCGGCGATCAAGGCCTCTTCCTCATCGACCAGTTCCTTGATTTGGTTCAGGAACCATTTCTTGATCTTTGTCTTTTCAAAAATCTGGTCAACGGTAATTCCCTTGCGCAGGGCTTCGTAGATTTGGAAGTACCTTTCCGAGTTGGGTGTGCTGAGGCGGCGGAAAAGTTCCTCGCCGGAGAGTTTGTGGAAGTCTTTCACGAACCCCATACCCATGCGGCCTTTTTCCAGCGAGCGGACGGCCTTCTGCATCGCTTCCTTGAAGGTCTTGCCGATGCTCATCACTTCACCAACGGCACGCATCTGAGTACCGAGTTTATCTTCGACACCGTGGAATTTCTCGAAGGCCCAGCGCGCGAATTTGATCACAACGTAATCACCGGATGGCGTGTATTTTTCGAGCGTTCCGTCTCGCCAGTAAGGCATCTCGTCGAGCGTCATACCCGAGGCCAGACGAGCGGAAACCAGTGCGATCGGGAAACCGGTCGCTTTGGACGCGAGGGCTGAGCTTCGCGAAGTACGCGGGTTGATTTCGATGACGACCACGCGGTCAGAAATCGGATCGTGCGCAAACTGGACGTTGGTTCCTCCGATGACCTGAATCGCATCGACGATTTTGTAAGCGTAATCCTGAAGACGTTTTTGAAGTTCTTCAGAAATGGTAAGCATCGGCGCAGAGCAGAAAGAATCGCCGGTGTGAACGCCCATGGGGTCAATGTTCTCGATAAAGCAGACGGTGATCATCTGCCCCTTGGCGTCTCGAACCACTTCAAGTTCCAGCTCTTCCCAGCCGATGACACATTCTTCGATGAGGACCTGATGGACGAGCGAGGCGGCAAGCCCTCTATTCGCGATCGTCCGAAGCTCCTCGAGGTTGTAAACGATTCCTCCGCCGGTTCCACCCATCGTGTAAGCGGGACGAACGACCACCGGATAGCCGAGTTCCTCGGCAATCTTTTCGCAGGTTGCAACATCATTGGCAATCTCGCTTCGGGGAGTGTCTATTCCGAGTTTTGCCATCGTGTCCTTGAACTCCTGACGGTCTTCGCCGCGTTCAATCGCGTCGAGCTGAACACCAATGACCTGTACATTATATTTATCGAGGACACCCGCTTTGGCAAGAGACTCGGAAAGGTTCAAACCTGACTGCCCGCCAAGGTTCGGGAGCAGTGCATCAGGACGTTCCTTCGCGATGATGCGCTCGAGTGATTCGACAGTTAACGGCTCAATGTAGGTCGCGTCCGCCATTCCCGGGTCAGTCATGATCGTCGCCGGGTTGGAGTTGACCAGAACGATCTCATAACCAAGAGCGCGTAGGGCTTTACACGCCTGAGTGCCAGAGTAGTCAAACTCGCAGGCCTGACCAATGACGATTGGGCCGGAGCCGATGATGAGAATCTTGTGGATGTCTTCACGTTTTGCCATTTTTTTTCCTCGCAGTGTGAAAAACAGGAAAGACTGCCTGAATACAGATAAGCACAGTCCATACAAATTAGATAGAGTATAAACCCGTGGGGGAATTTTTCAAGGGGGGGAAGCAGGGTTTTCGCAAAAAAAACGAAAAAAGTTTAAAAAATTTAAAAAAATCTGAGAATTTTACCCTCAATGGTTGACTTTAGAGGGGGTTTAAGGTATAATTCAAGCTTCAGAGATTACCCTGATAAAGTGAAAAGTTACGGCATTTTTGCCACATTTTTGCACCTTTTTTAACCTCAAACTCAAGGAGTAAACCATGAATTTAACCCGCCGTCAAATGCTTCAAAGAACAGTCGTTTGCGCTGCCGCCTGTGCCCTGCCGGTTTCGATGAAAGCCGCCGAATCGACCCCGTGCAAAGTCGGGATCTGGAGTTCCAACTTCGATCAGGCCAGACAGCTGGGCCTCGACTGCCTCCAGATTTCCCTGCCGCTGCGACCGACCGGGAACGATTTGCGTCTGAAAGAGAATCAGGAAAAAACACTCGAAAAATCGGCCGAGACCGGTATTGGGATCGACTGCCTCGCGATGGGCGAGTTCAACGGGAATCCGTTCTGGGAAATCCCTGACGCAGTGGAACAGGTCTCGACGTGCATCGACGTGCTGGCCGCGATGAAAGTCAAGAGCGTCCTGATCTCGTTCTTTGGAAAGGGCAATCTGAACACCGACGAAAAGTACGACGAAACGATCCGCCGCTTTCGTGAACTGGCTCCCAAAGCCGAGGACAAAGGGGTGGTTTTAGCCATTGAAGCGCCTCTCCGATACGACAATCACCTCCGTCTGCTTGAGGGAATCAAATCCCCAGCAGTGAAAATCTTCTACGATCCCGGAAATATCCGTAACCTGTACAATAACGACACCGATGCGGTCTGCGAGGATATTTTGAAGCTCAAGGGTGAAATCGTAGCCTGCCACGCCAAAGACGGCGGGCTCCTCGGAAAAACAAACCTCGATTACGCGAAAATCTTCAAGGCCTACTCCGCCGCAGGATTTACGGGTGCGCAGATCATTGAAGGATCCATCGACAAAAATCTCGGTTACGAGGAAAGTATCCGTCAGAATACCGCGTATCTGAAGAGTCTTCGTTATTAAATAAAGAGTGGGACGTTTCAGAAAACTCCAAAACGTCCCACTCATCTTTTGTGCTTTTTACTTTGATTTCCCGTTTTTGATTCGGAACGACCGCAGCGACATCGGCTCGAGCTTCACGGTCAATTTCCCGTTTTTCACGGGTCGCTGAACGTTCGCGCCGAGGTCCACAGCCTTCTGCGTTTTCATCGGGATCGTGACTTCCTGTGTTTTCCCGCTTGCGTTGACGGCATAGAACCACGTGTACTTTCCGTTCGAGTACGTACGAACCTTAACGTCTTCGGAGCAACACTCTTTCAAATCGTCAAAGGGCACAGCGGGAAGCGCTCTGTAAGCCGCCGCAAACTTTACGAGCTGTTTCTCCATTCCGTAAGTCCCGATGAGGAACCCGCCCTTCGTAAAGCCCAGAATGTCCTGGTATTTCAAAGGCAGAATGTAGTGTTTCATCGCGTAGAAACCAGTCGGGTTGAGCGTCGAAACACGCCAGCCGTGCTCGCGGAGCCAGTCGGCTTGCAGTTTTACTTTCTCGTCGGTCCCGATTGCCGATTCCCAGTAACGGTCATGGTGGTGGATCCAGGCGTTTCGGGAAGGTTTCAGCGAGGCATACTGCCCCGCAGTTTCCTCGGTATTGCGCAGACGTGCCCGGCTTGGTTCATCTTTGCGATTTTCGGTCCAACGGTAGTCCGCAGGGAAAAGCGTTTGGTCAATGAACATATTCGGAACGTCGGCGAAGTACTTCGCGTCGATCCCCATTTCCCGATTGACCAGACCCCAGAAATCACGCATTTCCTGAACGTCGTCGTACTCGCTCGTTTCGTAAATGATTGGCCGCATGCAGTTGATTCCAAGTTTCAGGTCGGGCCGCGCCTTGCGCAGATGCTCGGCCAGTGTTTTGTACCAGTCGGCTATTTTCCTGCACCGCCAATCGATCCAATCTTCACGGGCGTTTTTCATCAGCCACTCATACGCCAGCCGGCCTCGATCCGGGGCTTTGTGGTCAATTTCGATTTTAATGCCTGTCTCCTTTTCAAACGCGTCGATGAGGTAGTCATTATACCCGGCTGTAATATCACCCAACGAGTGAAGCGCATGACGCGGAAGGTGAAGAATGATCCCCTTAAAGGACGGATGTTTCGCCGCCAACGCCAGAATGTCGTCGAGCTGTTTGAGCGTCATTTTCTGAACATCCGGGTGCAGCGTGTTAAAGACGGGCGGAGAACCGTGCCAGCCGCCGGGATGAATCGTCCCAGCACTGTGGATCGTATAGGCCGAAGCATTCAGCCGACCGTTTGGAGCCACGTCGTCAAACGTGATACGTGGGACCGGGAACGTCACGTTGTTCTGGTTGAACGTCCCCATGAATTCCAGCCCTTCACGGTCAAAATCGGAAAGAATCCCATCGAAGAAACACTGCACGTGACTGCGCGGATTGTAAAGGTCGCCAATCGGTCCATGGTACCAGACCATCGGGTAAGCGAGCATGTTCTGACCACTATATTTCATATAGGAAACGATATTCGCGAGCATAACCGGGTAGTCTTCCAGGTTCGAGCCGTTCACGCCGAAATCGCAGTTGATCGCCGGGTCCTCGAAGTAGATCCCGACCGGGCGTGTCCAACCGTCAACGGGGTGGGCGGGGTTGATTCGGGCGATTGGAAGTTCCGGGTTCAGAACCTCGTAAATACGGATCGTTCCGATGGCCGCACCGCCGCCAACGCATTCACCGTTCGGGCAGTTTGGATTCTTCGTCTCGACCGGTGTCACGGTCCGGTTCGTCGTAAAGACCAGTGCGTAATCATCAGCACGGGACCAGAGCAGATCGCGCTGAACGATCCACTTCCCCGTGTTCGGGTACTCGTCACCGGTGCAGTAGCCGGTTTGAAGCTCGTACTCGGTTCCGGCGGTGAGTTTGGCGGATTGCGCGATAATGTCCACCGTCCGCATTTTATCATCTGGAATTTCCCACTCGAAGCAGTAGAGTTTTCCCTTCTGAATGGCCGGCAGATGAATTGCGAAGCGGAAGCCTTTTTCATTCTTCATTTCCAGATACTTACGCCCGTCAAGTTCTCCAACGGCCTTCTCGCCAAAACTGGTGATCCGATCTGCCGGGAGCGTCGTCGGGTCGATCTCCTCAATGAGCTTCAGCTTCAGTTCGTCTGTCCAGAGGTTTTTCAGTGCGCTTTCTTTCCGTATCTTCTCTTCTTCGGCCTTCAGGGTTTCTTCCGAATGGAGGACCGGAAGGACCGGGATAATGCGCGAGTCGGCAAGAATTTCCCCGTTGCGGTCTTTCTGGAAAACGTGCAGACGCAGGAATTTAATCCTTTGCCCCTTTGGAGTGGTCTGCGGGTTTAACTTCACGTTGAAGTGGATCGGTGTGACTTTACTGGCCGGGAAATGGGCTTCAAGTTCCTCAACCGGTTCGGGCTGATCATCGACAAAGATTTTGACAGTCCCCTCCAAATCGTCTTTGGCCTTGTTCTGGACCGAGCCTGAGATTTGGACCTCCTTTTCAGCCAGGACGCAGAGCGTGCCATCTCTTTTCAGGGAGATGGGCCTAAACTCGCGGTAAAGCCCCTGGATCTCTTCCGGGGTTAGTGGGGCCGAGAAGATTTTCAGCTCGTCCAGATTTCCTTCGAGGCATTGCCACCCCGGCAGACCGCCAACGCAGAAGACCTCCATTGGGAGACGCGAGAACAGATACGGCGTTGCCGGTTTTTGTGGCTGGTAACCGTCCGAAATGGATCCGAAACGTTTCCCGTTCATATAGATTTCCTTGCTCGCGGGCGTCCAGTTGAAGACCACATGGACCCATGCGTCCCCTTTTTGCATGGGGGTTTGAATGTACTGGTCGTTCATGTCACTCGTATCGAGTCGGAGCCTGCCTTCATGGATCCAGCCTGCGATGGCGCCTGACCCGATGCGCGTGTTTCCTGGGTATGGTTCACTCACGATGGAACGCCAAGTGTGTTTGTTTTCCGGGTCGTTCCAGTCCGGCTTGACCCAGACCGAGATGGAGCCATATTCCTGCCGAATGTTCCCGGTGGTCAGGTACTCGAGGAGCGGATGCCCGTTCTCACGGAATTCAAGCGCCTGACCCGAGACGGAATCGTCTGTGAATTTCAGATTTTCAGCACGTTTTGGGGATTTTTGACCTTTGGCGGTTTGTGCGTCTGCGGTACCGTCAAAATTCGCGCTGAAAATAAGTTCTGCTTTTTTATCTTCCAGTTTCGCCTCAGGGAGCGATGCCATTGGAACGACTTTCGTCGCGTAGATACGAAATTCGCCTTTTCCGAAGAAGTCGTACCGAAGGCCAAGCTCTTTCAGGTCGTCGGCGATTGCTTTGCAGAAAATGAGTTTTTGGGGCCGACCGTTGAATCTGATTTTCTGTGCCTCGTAGTAGTGTTTCCCGCCAAGGGTGTGCCCTTCAAAATAGAAGTTCCCTGTCTGCCCCTGGGGGCCCTGAATGGTGTAACACAGCGCGTACGCATGGCCGCCCATTGTCTGATGATCCAGAATGTTCGAACGGACCTGGATGTTCCCGAACTCGGATTCCTCCATTCCGTTCGTGTTCATGACGACGCAGTCCTTTTCAAGGCGCACGTTGAGTTTTTCCGTCACGGCCTGATTCAGTGCGTAAATCACGAGCTGGGTTTTCCCGTCCGCTGACTTGAGCAGAACTTTCCCGGGAACGCGCTCAAGTGTCAGGGACTCCATTGCGGGCACCTCGAACGTGGGAGGCGCCGCCGGCTCTGCACCCGATACGAATACCGAAAAAACGAAACTAAAAATGAAAAAAAAGAACACTGTCTTCTTCATCGTAACCCCCCTTTGTCTGACCGGTCAAAATTTTGAATATGATTATTTTACGGCAGAGTACCTTCCCCGTCAAGGGGGACTGGAAAAAGAGTGGAATGAGTTAGAGACTTTCTATTGTCAGGAGTTGGCCATCCTGTATAACAGAACCAGCACGAACACTCTTCCTTAAAAAGAGGTCTTTATGTTTTTTTCAGTTCCCTGATATTTGCCTCAGATATTTCCTTTTCGATTTCACATTCTTGTGGAAAAGAATACTGTTGCAAGTCGATTTAGGGGACGATGCTTCGACCTGCTACTTAAGGGGGCTGGCTCGCACAAGCGAGACTGGGGGGGGTGGTAAACGCGCCGACAGACTCCCCCCGGCAGTACGTACCCCCTCAGGGAGAGGCTTTAAAACGCTGTCCCTCTGGGTCAAATATCCACATCGGCGGGCATGTGCTGGATGGAGGTTCCACCGTCCACGACGAAGCGTTCGCCGGTGATCCCGCGCGAGGCGTCCGAGGCGAGGAAGAAAACCACGTCGGCCAGGCAGTCGGCGGTGGCTTCCTCTCCGAGCGGAACGTTCGCCCGGCGGCGGGCCCGGGTCGCGTCATCGAGATGGTCCCAGCGTTCGGTGTAAATGTAGCCTGGCGTCACAGTATTGACGCGGATCTTGTACGGCGCCAGATCCAGCGCCATGGCCCGGGTCAGAGCGTCGATCCCGCCTTTGCTCGCGCAGTACGCCGCACGTTTGCGGATCGCCCGCGTCGAAGTGTTCGAGCTGAAATTCACGATCGTCCCGAAACCCTGGCGGATCATGATCCGAGCGGCCTTCTGTCCCATGTAAAACGTTCCCATGAGGTTCACCCGGAACACGCGCTCCATCTCGGAGTACTCCACGTCCTGAAACGCGGGCCCGATCCCCTGGTAGCACGCCACGTTCACGAGAATGTCGAGTTTCCCGCACTCCGATTCGACTTTGGCGTACATCGCGTCCACGTCGGCGGGGTTTGAAATGTCGCCGGGAATTTCGAGGATCTGCCCGTCAAACCCTTCAGCGCGCATGGCGTCGGCGCCCTTGCGGGTACTTTCAACGGTCGTGGCGTTCATGCAGACGAACGCACCCTCCTGAAGGAACTTTCGGGCGATTCCCAGCCCGGTGTTGCGGCTTGCGCCGGTGACGATGACGACTTTGTCCTTAAATTGATTCATTCTCTGGTTTCCTTGAAAAAAATCGAACGGGGCTTCTACCTTCCTTTTTTAATTATGGCTCAACACGCCAAAAAGTCAAGAGGCACAGACGGGATTTTGAGGAAATTTTTCTTGTGAGACAAAACCAATGTTGAAGATTCCATAAATTAGTGCATGGACATGGCTTGACGCTGGACTTGATTTCGTTTATAATACAGGCTTTATGGATACACAGAAAGGCCCAAATCATGAAAAAAAACACGTTTTTCCTTTTTGTTTTTTTGATCCTTGTTACGGCTCTGTTGATGGGCATTTTAACGGTTCCAACGCACGCGAAAGAACGGCTTGATCGGGGCACTGTCGCGATTCAGACTCACGAGGGTGTTTTCACGTCTTGGCGGATCATGCCCGGCGAGGAGGGCACCGTCTTTACCCTTTTGCGGGACGGAAAACCGATCGCCCGGCTGGACGCTTCCACCGGGACGAACTACCTCGACCGGGATGGAAAGAGCGATTCAGTCTATTCGGTCCGGCTCGGCGATGAGGTCAGCCCGGCGGTCAAGGTCTGGAAGGACGGCTTTCTGACACTGACGCTGGATATGCCCGCAGAGCAGACCATGCCGGACGGGAGCGTGTGCCAGTACCGCCCCAACGACATGAGCTGCGCCGATCTGGACGGCGACGGCCAGTTCGAGTTGATCGTCAAATGGGACCCGACCAATTCACACGACAATGCTCATAACGGTTACACGGGCACGACATTCCTTGACGCCTACACGCTCGACGGGACGAAACTCTGGCGCGTTGATCTGGGCGTGAACATTCGTTCCGGCGCGCACTATTCGCCGTTTCTGGTTTACGATTTCGACGGGGACGGCAAAGCGGAACTGATCTGCAAGACGGCCGACGGAACGGTGGACGGTCAGGGTCATGCTCTGGGCGATCCACGGGCGGACTACCGCGACAAAAACGGGCGCGTCCTCGACGGCCCCGAGTTCCTCACCGTTTTTGACGGTCGGACGGGTGCTGCGGTCTGCACGATCGACTACCCTGCTCCGCGAACGATCCGCCGGATGGACCGAAGCCGTGACGGCTGGGGGGATGACTACGGGAACCGGTGCGACCGGTTTCTCGCCTGCGCCGCCTGCCTCGACGGGAAGCGTACGTCGGCCGTTTTCTGCCGCGGGTACTACACGGCCGCGTACGTCATGGCGTTCGATTTCAACGGCAAAGACCTGAAACTCCGCTGGATCCATAAAAGCGAAACGCCCGGCGAGGGGCTTTACGGCGAAGGAAATCACTCGCTGGCGGTCGGTGATCTGGACGGTGACGGTCGGGACGAGATCGTTTACGGCGCTGCCGCCCTGGACGACGATGGGACGGTTTTGTACCGGACCGGGCTGGGACACGGCGACGCGCTGCACCTGTTCGCAAGCGGCGCCGACGAGAAACTCTACGTTTTCGATGTTCACGAAGACAAAAACGCCGACTACGGCATGGAGGTGCGCTCCGCCGACGGCGCGATCCTCTGGGGTGTCCATGCGGGTTTCGATGTCGGGCGCGGGCTGGCCGCCGACGTGGATCCCGACCATCCCGGTTACGAGGTCTGGTCCCATGCCGCCGACGGTTTGTGGACGCTGGACGGGAAGAAAATTTCTGACCGCCGACCATCCCAGAACTTCCGGATCTACTGGGACGGCGACCTTCAGGACGAACTTTTCGACCGGGGTAGTATCGATTCCTGGCAAAACGGCCGGCTTGCGACGTTCTGGAAGCTGAACCATTCGACGACGATCAACGGGACCAAATCAAACCCCAACCTTCAGGCGGATATTCTGGGCGACTGGCGCGAAGAGGTCATTCTGTACAATGCCGAAAATCCGGCCCAGATCAACATTTTCCCGACGACGATCCCGACCCGGTACCGCGTCCCGTGCCTGATGACGGACCACGTGTACCGCATGTCGATCGTCTGGCAGAACATCGGGTACAATCAGCCCCCGCACCTGGGAAGGTATCTGCCCGACGTGGTTCAGAAACTAAAGTGAGACTTTTTTTAATCAGGAATTAGGAATGAAGAATTAAAAAGCCTACGGCTTTTAATGGGTTAAAGTCTTTCTTCAGGCAACGTTACGCGCAAGCGTCAATTCCTAATTCCTAACTCCTAATTCCTCATTTCCCAAGAAAGTGATCGTTAATGCCCGGATCACTGTGACGGACGGCGCTGTTGGTGTGCAGATTGGCGACTTCGGTCATGATGCAGCCTTCCGGGCCGGCCATCTGCCAGTGCTTCGTTTCCACTTTCGCGAGCTGAACATAATCACCGGGATTGGCCCACTGGCCGTGTTTGACCTCGACGGTCCCGCCATTGTGGCACTCGGGGATCTTGATATCCGGCGGGAGATTATCTTCGCCGATGCCGACGATAAACGATTTGCCGTGACGGATGAACCAGCCCTCGTTCTTGACCGCCTGACCTTCGCCCTTGATGTGCCAGTGCTCCGGCAGCATCTGATTCGGCAGGAGGAAGAGGTCTTGCATCATGAACGTCAGGCCCTTTTTGTCCTGGTCGTTATTGACGATCCCGATGCACGCCAGCCCCAGCTCGGTGAACTTGCCCGTCCCGTAGTCCGAGACCCAGAGGCGTTCTTTCAGATCCGGGAAAACCGGGTAGTTGAAGTAGCGGCACAGGGCGATGATCGCGTCCTTGGCTTTGTCCTCGTTGAAGCTTCCATCCAGGTCGTAGAAGTCCGCGTTGTTGAACTTCAGGCCCTTTTCGGCTGGCGCGGCGGCGGGTCTGGGAAAAGGCAAATTCGGGAAACGGCGGCGGATCTGCTGGGCCTGCGACTCCATGGCGGTCCCGGCGACCAAACCGGCCAGAGCAGCGCCTGTGGCCTTCAAAGCGGAACGACGATTGATTTTTTCCATCTCAAACTCCTTTCAAAACAGGGAAACGACTTGAAAAAACGTGTTTATCCAGAAATTATACCAAATCCGTGGTTTATTTCAAGCGTTTCCATGCCCCAAACCGGAAAAAAGGGCAAAACTTTTCTTTTTCCTGCATGAAAAAACGCCCCCGGCCCTTGAAGTGGACCGGCCAAACCGATATAATACGGAGGTAAATCGGAAGTTTTCAAAACGATCAGATCACCCAAACGAAAGGAACCAAAAATGAAACACCTGAAAGCGCTGCTCGCAGTGATTTGCATCCTCTGCCCTCTCGCTGGCTGGGCGGATCCCTATTGCGATGTCAACGCGCTGCCCGACCTCATCAAGTGCCTGCCAGCACCGCCCACTCAGGGGACCCCGGATTTTGAGCGCGATGTCGCACGTTACGAATGGGGCAAGGAACAGCGCAAAGACCCGGCAAAAGCGGCCTTGGCCCAACATGACGCCGTGTGGTCGTATGAAACCATCGCCGATGCGTATTCGGAGCCTTTCGGACTGGAGATCTCGGCAGAGAAAACCCCGGAAATCTGGAAACTCATCGTGGACAGTCTTTCCACGACCGACCAGATGCGTGTCGCGCCGAAGGCGTTCTTCCACCGTCAGCGGCCTTTCGCGTATTTTAACGAGGAGCCACTTTGCCCCCAGGAAGACGGGATCTGGCGCAACGAGGGGAGCTACCCGTCCGGCCATACACTTCGTTGCACAGTCTCCGCGCTGATCCTTGCCGAGATCAATCCGTCACGAGCCAACGAGATATTCGCCCGGGCCTGGCAATACAGTGAAAACCGCGTCATTGCAGGCGCACACTGGCAAAGTGACGTGGACCTGACTCGCGTCGCCGCAGGAATCGCCTATTCGAGCCTGCAATCGATCCCGGCATTCAGAGCACAGATGGAAAACGCCAAACGCGAGTTCAACGAACTCCTCGGGAAGAGAGGGAATTGACCGGAATCGGCCTTCATTTCAAACGTAAACGTAGGGCGTAAATTCCCAATCGAACTCTTTCCCGATCAGGAATGCCCTACTTCCCCAGGAAGTGATCGTTAATACCTGGGTCGCTGTGACGGACTGCGCTGTTGGAGCGCAGGTTGGCAACTTCGGTCAGATTGCAGCCTTCCGGGCAAATCGAATAATTACAAAATCTTTTCCTTTCTTCGTTCAAAATTCGTCTCCGGCCCTTGAATTAACTTTCCAACCTTGTATAATACGAGTGTAAAGTTTAAAATTTTCAGAACGATTAGTTTATCAACATTTCAAAATCATGTACTACCTTGGCATCGATAACGGTGGGTCCATGACAAAGGCCGCCCTGTTTGACGGCATCGGAACGCTGGTTTCCGTCTGTTCTGAGAAAGTCGAACTTCTTCACCCCGAGCCGGGCATGGAGGAGGTGGATGGCGCGCAGCTTTGGCAGAGCAACGTTAAAGCGATCCGCTCTGCGATCACCCAGGCCGGGATCGACCCGAAAGAGATCGCCTGCGTCGCGTGCGCCGGGCACGGGAACGGCATGTATCTGGTGGATGGGGACGGGGTTCCGCTCGTGGGTGTGCGCTCGACGGACATTCGCGCCCGGGAGTACGTGGACCAGTGGGAACGGGCCGGTCTGGTGGACGCCCTGATGGAGAAAACGACCCAGCGCACGTGGGCGGCCCAGCCGAACGCGCTGCTCCGGTGGTTTGAGGACCATCAGCCGGAAACGCTGCGGAAGGCGAAATGGCTCTTCATGGTCAAAGATTTCGTTCGGTTCAAATTGACCGGCGAGGCGTATATGGAACTCACCGACGCATCCGCCACGAGCCTGCTCAACAATCAGACGGGCCAGTGGGACGACGAACTTCTTCGGGCGTGGGGCGTGGAAAAGTTCCGGCATTTACTGCCGCCGCTGGTTCAAACGACGCAGATCTGCGGGCGCGTCACGCCGGAAGCCGCGCAGGAAACGGGTCTTGCGGCCGGGACGCCCGTCGCCGGCGGAATGTTCGACATTGACGCGGTCGGTCTGGGCATCGGCATGACGGACGAGCAATCCCTCTGCCTCATTTCCGGGACGTGGGGGAACAATCAGTACATCGCCTCCGCGCCCGTGGTCAGCAAGGACATTTTCATGACCACCCTGTACTCCATCCCGGGCTACTACCTCATGCTCGAGGGGAGCGCAACCTCGACGAGCAACCTGGAATGGACGCTTTCGACGTTTTTCAAGGCGGATAAAGAACTGCTGGCTCTGAAGAACAGCGGGAAAACCATCTACGATGTGCTGAACGAAGAACTGACGGCGACGGAGCCGGAAACGAGCGGCTCGGTGTTTCTCCCGTACCTGTACGCCTGCCCGGCCAATCCGGACGGCAAGGGGGTCCTGTTCGGGCTGGACGCCTGGCAAAATCGCGGGCATGTCATGCGCGCCGTTTGTGAAGGGATCGTTTTCGCCCACTACTGGCACATCGAGCGGTTGCTCAAGTTCCGTTCCAAACCCGGCGAGATCCTCCTGGCGGGCGGAGCGGCCAAAAGCCCGATCTGGCGGCAGATGTTCGCCGACGTGTTCCAGACGCCCGTTCGTGTGCCGGACGGTTCGGAGCTGGGTGCGTTGGGAGCGGCCATTGCCGCCGCGGTCGCCGTTGGGACTTTTCCGGACTGCAAGACCGCGTGCAAAGCGTTCGTCAAGTTCCCGAGCGTGAACCAGCCGGACGCCGCCAAAGCGGACGTGTACGCCAAAAAATACGCCCGATTCAAAAAGCTGCTGGAGGTTCTGGACCCGAACTGGAGCGAGCTGTTATGGAAGTGATCACCGCGCAAGAGGCCGTCAGAAAGTACATCAAAAGCGGCATGACGCTTGCGGTCGAAGGGTTCATCGGGCTGATGAAGCCGGAGGAACTGCTCATCGCCCTGCGGGAACGGTTTCTCGAAACCGGTGAACCGCGAGACCTGACGATCGTACACTGCGCCGGTCAGGGGGACGGGACCTCGCCCGGCTGCGGGATCAACCGGCTCGCATTGGAAGGGCTGGTCGGCCGGATCATCGCCAGCCATTTCGCCATGGCCCCCGACATTCAGCGGCTCATTCTTGAAAACAAAATTGCCGGGTACAACCTCCCGCAAGGGGTGATCTCGCACCTGTACCGCGACATTGCGCAGGGCCTGCCAGGGAACATCACCCACGTCGGGCTGGATACGTTCGTCGATCCGGCGCTCGAAGGGGGAAAACTCAACGAAAAGGCCCGGCAGGCGGGCGATCTGGTCGAGCGGCTCACCATTCACGGAAAGCCGTTTCTGCTTTACAGGGCGTTCCCGATCGACGTCGTTTTTCTGCGGGCGACGTCCTGCGACGCGAAGGGGAACTGTTCGCTCGAACACGAGCCGGTGAGCCTCGAAGTCACGGCCATGGCGCAGGCCGCCCAAAACTCCGGCGGGAAGGTGATCGTTCAGGTGGAACGGCTTTCGGACGCTCCGCTTGACCCCCATCAGGTCAAAATTCCCGCGTGCCTGGTGGACGCGGTGGTGGTCGCTCAGCCGGAAAACCACCGAATGACCAACGACTTCGATTTCAATCCCGCGTTCATTCAGGGGGGGCTGGTGAGCGTGAAATCTCAGGACGCGCAAACGCCGCTCACCATCCGCCAGTTCATCGCGCAGCGGGCCGCCAGAGAGCTGACGCCCGGAGCGATCGTCAATCTGGGCATCGGAATGCCGGAGGGGATCTCCGAGGCCGCGGCCGAAATGGGAATTTCCGGGATGGTTTTGACCACCGAGTCCGGCACGATCGGCGGCTCTCCCGCTTCGGGTGGTTCGTTCGGCGCGGCGGCTTATCCGGACTGCATTCTTACCCAGCCCGAGCAGTTCGACTTCTACGACGGTGGTGGCCTCGACATCGCGTTCCTCGGGTTGGCACAGGCGGACCGCTTCGGAAACGTTAACGTCAGCAAATTCGGCTCGAAACTCGCGGGCTGCGGCGGGTTCATCAACATCACCCAGAACGCGAAACGCGTCGTTTTTTGCGGGACGTTCACCTCGGGCGGGCTGCAAGCCGAATTCCACGACGGCTGGCTGCAGATCCTTCAGGAAGGTCGAGTCAAAAAATTCGTCCGGGACGTTGAGCAGATCACCTTCAGCGCGCGCCGTGCCGCCGAAACGGGTCAGGACGTTCTTTTCATCACAGAACGGGCGACGTTCCGCCTGATCGACGGCGTGATGACACTGACGGAACTCACCCCCGGTGTGGACCTCGAACGTGACGTTTTGGCCCACATGGAGTTTGAAATCAAGGTACAAGAGACAATCAATTGACCTTTCCCCGAAATAACTCTCATGTCATCTAAAGGGCGCAAAAGCCATACGTCTTCTTTGACGGATGAACCACAAATCGGATCTTAATGTTTATTTTTCTGGACATCCTTAACCTCTGCCCATCTTTTCAGCGCTCTCTCGAACGCGCGGTACTTCGGCGAATCCTCAGGCTTTTCGTCGGCCCAACGGAAAAGCCCCCAGGAGCCCCATTTGCTCCAGTTGCCCGTTGAGGAGAAGTGGCACATCAGGCCGCCGCCTACGTCTTCCCACGCCTGGAAGTACGCGTCGTACAGTTTCCCCATCCGCTCGGATGCGTTGGCCTCGAGGCAAATGGCGTTTAGCTCCTCGCGGTCGTTCGCCCCCCAAAGCCCCACCAGATGCTGGCCGGCTTCGTAGCAGACGAGGTCCAGGCCGTACTGGTCCGCCAGTTCTTTCTGCTTTTTCATCCACTCGATCGACTGGGGGAGCGCCTGCTTTTCGAGGTGATCCAACGCACCCTCAACACCGCCGCGGATGAATTCGTCCGCGTACTCTTTCGGGATGCAATTCATAAAATACGGCGCAATCGCCAGTGCGTCCGTCACTTCCGAGGCGTTTGAGTTTTTCAGAAGCTGCTCGGAAACATACGGGTTGGCCGCCTGTGTCGCGAGGACTCTCACCAGACGGTCCGTCCCGCCAAAGACCTCCTCGAAAATCTTGAAAATCTCCCGCGACCGTTGAGAAGTCCACGCCCAACCGCGGACCCACGGCTGCTCGTCGGGAAGAAGCGCTTTCCCTTGCTCCTGCGCGTAACGGCACTGCTCGAACTGGCCGTTCCAGACCTCGTTCGAGTACTCGACGTAAACTTTCAGGTTCGGGTTCAGACACTTTTTGATTTTCTGGGCCATTTTACGTACAAAATCATCGTCGGCCAGGTGTGGGACGCAAAACCACGGATTCGCGTCCAGCCGGTTCGCCAGATCGCAGAGAAGTTCGAACGGAACGCCCTTTTCGGAGAAGGTCGCATCGCCCACGCGGGGACGGTCGGACCATTTTTCCAGTTTCGAGCCGTTCGTGTGCTGAAGGTCCATGAACCTAATCGTGTGTACCCCACGCCAGCGGCCGAGAAATTCCGGGTTCCAGACGCCCGACGGCTGGGTTTCCGGCTGGTCCAGTCCCGGCATAAAGACCTGAACGTCCCGGATGTAATCGGCCGGATCAGTCTCGCGGATCTGCACCCAGAACGCGCCGTGCTGACTGTCCACCCGGATCTGAATTTCGCCGGGTTTCTCACTGACGGCCTGAGCATTCATGAACGTCAACTTCCCTTTTCCACGATACCGGACCGTATAAATGCCGGACGGGTAGTGTCCGCCGTCGATGGTGCAAAGGGGCGTTTCGGCAAAGCATTCCGGCTCGAGGCGACGCACCCAGCCGTGCTCGTCCAGATCGAGTTCCGGCCCTTTCCCCCAGTCCTCGCCCTGACGCTGGCTGACCCATTTTCGGGATTCCATGAAGACGTTCGCGAAAGGCAGTTCCGTGCTCCAGTCCGCCGGCCCGCCGAAGTTGATCCCCATCGCGGGTTTCGCCTCCGCCCAATCGGACGTGGAAAAGACAAACGCCAGAAGCAGGAAAAACGAGTACATGAAAGGAATAGTTCTGTTCATGGTTTTCTCCAATCTTTTTTTCAGGAATAAATCATTCAGAGTACTTTTCTGACACAACATTCAGTTTAATCTGCCAGAACGGTTTTGTCAAGTGGGGAGAGTGGAATATTTTTCCCTGTTTGTTCTGATTCTCGCTGAAAGGGAGAAGATTTGTCTAAATGCAAGACTGCCGCCCTGCAAAATCACCCTGAAGAAACCTGGGTTTGGTCCGGGCGGCACTGCTGTGGAAATTATTTCGATAAACGCTTATTTTTTGGGGGTTATCGTTGCTAATGCAGTTTTCAAAACGGGAGCGAAAAGTCCCAAAACCATTATCGCAAATACAGTAACAAGGCTCCACGTAATGTAACTCAAAGTTTTCGCGACGTTTTTGGTAACTTCCGGGCCGTGTTTTTCAAGAGCAGTTTCCATTCCATCGCTCACTTTGTACGCGGAAGTGATGGCTGCTGCGGAAAGCCCAGTAGCTACAACTATTTTCCAGTCGATTTTACTGAGAAATTTCGCTCCATTTTTCGATTTTTGGTAAGTGTTCAAAAGAAGCTCTCGGGTTGCGGGGGAATCTGCGTTTTGGGCTCCGCAAACCAGTCTGGAAATATCATCCGCCGGAGCTTTTGTCAGGGCACGAACACCATCGTCGCCGTAATGCTCTGCGATTTTCAGCGTCATGCCTGGTACACGAGCTTCAAGTTCCGCCACTTCCGGTCCGATTCTGCGGGCAATCGGGAGAAGATCGTCCGCGTGGAGCGCCAGCGATCGGGCCGCTTGGGGCGAATGAGCGCACAAACGCCAAAAATCGTCTCCATGTTTGGCTCCCTGTTCGAGAGTTTCCAAGCCACCGATCCTCATAACTCTCAAAATGTCATCACCGTGTGAGGCAATGGCTTTCTTCATGGCTATTTCCGCGGCTTCTTTTGAAGCTGGGGTCAGGGTTTTCCCACTGACTTTTGCAGCCTGTTCCAAAACTTCCTGAATGACCTTGGAGGTAGGGCTGGCCTGAACTCCCGCGGTGAAAACCATAGCGGCTAAAACAAAAATCCCAAGAGTGAAGAACGTATGTTTCATTTTTTTCTCCTTGTGTTTAAGTTTTGGTTCTTATTTGACAAATCACTGTTCGATCAGAAAACCACTCAAAAAATTCCGTCCGAAACTTCATTCACTAATTCGCGTGTACTCGTCCTGTACTCGTTCAATAGTTTTTGAGCTTGATCCTTGGCATTTTGATTGATTTCTGATCTATAATTCGTGATGGAATCGTGAAGCTGACCGCTGAGTTTTTCAGGTATTACCTTTATTGCTTGACGAATATCCCAAGCAGTCCATGCAAGACCCACGACAGCGATTCCACCACCAATGACATCACCAATCGGAAGTGGTCCGTCGGCCGCTGCGCAGATGACTCCTGAGGTCCCACTTCCCGCCATCTTTGCCACCGTTTTAGCTAAAACCGAAGAGAGTACCTGGTAAGTAGAACGGATGAAGAGAAGTTCCAGCCCAACACCGACCTCAGCGCTAATGGTACTTAGAATATTCCGATTTACGGTAGTTTGAATTTCCACCATATCCTCTGCGATTTTCTCAATAGCAGACATGTTGAGAACCTTAAATTCGGGCTTTTTCAGCTCAGCCGCGATGGAAGCACGAAACTCATTACTATTTTCAGCCAGTTTAATCTCATAGTTTTTCAACAGCTGGTCCACTTCCACTGTACCAGCGGCACAGTGGTCCAATACTTTGTTAAGGGATTGTTCGATGGCTTCCTGGGCATCTGAGCTGCCAGTGATTTTGTCTTTCGCCATTTTATAACAAAGCTTGTTGCAGGCTCCAAAACTCGAGAAGTCTTTAACGACCGAGGGGATCGCGTTCTCCGCTGCATCGAAATTCCTGTTGATGATTTCCCGCAGATCGAACTCAAAATCGTCAATGATCTCGTTGTTTCTATGCTGGAATTTCCTTTCCTCCTCGATAATTTTTTGACAGATTTTCTCTTCAAGATCGTGTTTCTTCGAAGAGTAATCTGTACTCGTGGAGGATTTTCCAGGTGGATTGAATCCCAACGTTTTTTCGATCTCTGGAATATGATTGGCCACATAGGAGATTCCAGCCAGGATCAATACCAGGACCATCGCCATGAGGTACAGCCAGTTGGTTTTCTTCTGTTTCATTTCAGTCTTTTCAATGGATTCGTTCATTATCATTCCTTTCAGTTTTAAGCAGGTTCTTTTTTGACCCTCTATAGAATATAACGAATAAGTGAGATTATTTCTCAAAAATTCTTTAAGATTTCCAAATCAAACACAAACAGGAAGCAACTTTACCGATGATTAATTTTAATCAACTGTCTCATTATAGACTTACTAAAATTGGTTTAAAGAAGCAAAAGTCCCCGACTCGTGCCATAAATTTTGAGCTTAAACACGAAATCGGGGAATAACGATTATCTGGAAAACATCAACCTTCGATATACTGTTCAACGATCTCCTTCGCTGCAGCGATCGGGTTGGTCGTGTGAATACGGAAGAACGGTTTACCGCCTTTACTCGCCAAGGCTCCAAGTTCCTGAGAGTGTTTATGGCTCGAAAGCTGAATCAGAACCATAAAAGCGCAAACATGCGGATTACGCAGATACGGTTGGTATCTGTCCAGCGAGTCGCCATGGGAAGTCTCTTCCCACTCCACCTCACAGCCAAAAGCATCCTCAAAATTCTTCTTCTGTTCCGGTTTCGGAATCCCCCCGATCACCACCAGAGTCTGATCCTGAAAGTGTTTGCGAACGGTTTGCACGTTAGGATCGGAATGGTATTTGTTTTCCAATTGAGAAGGCGTGTATTTTGACATCTCATTGGCTGTTGACTTGTATTCGATCTCAGACCGAATTCTATAAAAATCGTCGTTGTACTCGGATTCTTCAGGAAATTTATTCAGGATAGGACGAAACAGGTTGCAGATGAAATCATCGTCAGGTTTGCAGCCGAAATAAGTAAACAGCTGATGAACATCATCCATGACAAGACCGAAAATTTCGGAGTAATTTTCAGGATGACGAGTCATTTTTTGGACATTGGATTCGAGACGTTTCTTCACTTGGCTTTCACTGATTCGGTCAGCGTAAACCCTGTTCAGGTTCTCAAGTTCATTCCCGATTCTTCCAATCTCACTGGAAGGCCAAGGATTTTTTCTCCGTGAGTTCATATCGAGCCGACTCTGATTACGATTCGTTTTGACTTCACTATTGATGAATTCAAAACAGGAATTGTAAATTTCATCTCCTTGATTCCCAAGCAGACGGTAATACATTCCAAGCAGGCGCAAAACACAATTTCCACAAGAGACGATTGGAGTAGCAAGATTAGGGGCAATTGGAGTTTCCGAAAGTACCCGACCAAGCCAATCATAAGCGATTTTCAAATGACTGAAAATCTGGCTCATCAAATCCAAAGAGGAAAATTTTGTCTGGGCTGCAATCATCCTGAGCTGCACAGGGGTTTCGGCACTTTCCGGGTTTGCCAAATGCTCTTTCTGCAGGGCGCATTCTTCGATCGCGTCATTCAGTTTATTAACGATTCGGGTCGCTTTATCATAAATACGTACATCATAACTGGGCTCTGTGACTACGCGGATCGGGACTTTACGCTGTGCCTTGGTAATCACATTGGTTTTCGCTGGTTGACACCATGCCAGACGGGCTAAAACCTCATCTGTGGTAAGTTTCTCTTCAACCGTTTCTTCCTCGGCTTCAACCACTTCTTCTTCGGGTTCAGAATCCTTGACTTCTTCCGTTTCTGGAGCGTTAAGCGAAACATCGGTCTGGTTTTCTTCCGGCTTTTCAGTCCTGACAGCCTCAACGTTTTCTTCCAGGTCCACCGGCAATGTGGCTTCATCATCAGCTTTCTCGAGTTCTTCCGGGCTGGCCGAAATGTTTATCCAGTTCTCAACCAAAGAATCGAATCCAGCAGGCATCGGCTCATCGATCGCGATGACATTGACAATGACCCCGGTTTCCTTTAGACACTTCAGAAGTTCTGGAAAGTCACTTTTCCCACGTGAAATGAGGACTGATTTTCTGCCCCCGGGAGGTGTTGGCAGATTCAGGATTTCCATCATCAAACGGAGCTCTTCGTCCTGGACGGGAATCACACTGAACCCGTTCCGAAGGACTTCCGGGGCAATCTCCGCCTTTTCCACAGGTAGAAGAAATTTCTTCTGCGCCAAAAGATTTTGAGGTTGGGAAAGAATTTCCTTCAAAACATTCCAAAGATACTGACTCCGCCAGGATTCCAGTCCTTTCTTGCAGGCTTCCGCAAAGAAATGAGACGTGGCGACACAAAGGTTGATCGGAAATTGGAAATGAATTTTAGCCATAGTTTTCTCCTTGTTTGAATGATTATGTTTTTTTGTCCTCTATAGACAATAACGATTAAACGTCACTTTTTTCCCAAAAAAAACTGAAAATTTTCTGGATATACCCCTTTTTTGCGACACTTGTCATTCAGAGAAATACCGGATTGGCTCCAAAAAGAATTTCAATGTTTTAAAGAGAAAGATTTACTAAAGAATAACCGTTCATCCGTAATTGTGTACCTGAAAGACAACCAGAGCAAGACATTCTCGATACCAGGTAACCGACCTGTCAAGAAAGAAAATACACAATTATTGATAAAGGGAATTGAAAGAACAATTCCCTCCATCGTGTGGCTCAAAAAATGTTTCAAAACTGTCTGGTTTAATTTCTTCCTTACCGCAGTTTTTTTGTCTCGAAATGTTTTCCGGCTAAAGCCTGTTTGACAAATACACCCCAGAATTCTGTGGGCGTGTATTCCCAGTCCTTGATCACGTTCGGCCCGCAAGTCGGGTGAAAGCTGAACGCAGTCCAGTTAAGCCGGTAGTGCTGGATCACCCCTAACATATCCTCAGGCCAGGGGCTTCCAACGCCTACCACTTCTTTTTGAGCGCTTTTGGGAATGAAGCTGAAATCGTCCCATGAACGCAGATTTCCCACCTCGCCGATGATGATCGGGTACTTTTCCGCTGCGTCAAGAAACGCCTTCTGCCAGCCAGTTTTCCAGGGGTAAATATGGGAGGAATAAATGACACCCCTTCCTGATTTCGTATCTTTCAGGACGAATTCACCGCTGGCCACGCCGGACAAGTCGTAGCTCCAATCCAAACCGCCCGCAATGACCGGATTGTTCGCCCCGGTTTGACGTACGACGTCGAGCAATTCCTGCATGGATGATCGCCATGCCTCCCAGCCGAGATCGTGCGGCTCATTGAAAAGCTCGAAAATCACGGCCGGATGATTTTTGTACCGAACTGCCGCATCAGCCCAAAACTTCTGATGTTCTTCTTTGGGCGTTCCGAACCGGTGCAGGTCGAGGACCAGATAGGCTTTCTTTTCGGCACAAAGCGCGACGATACGGTCCACGAGCTGACGATATTTTTCCCCGCCGTCGTTCTGCCATTTGTTCAGGCCGAACCAGAATTCCTCTTTGACGGGAAGCCGGACGACGTTCGCGTTCCAGTCGTTCAGAGCAACCTCGACACTTTGCTCTACGTGCTCACCGCCGGCACTCCATTCCAGAGAATCGACGCAAAGCCCCTGCAGCCAAACCTCTTTGCCTTTTCGGTTGACGATCCGGTTCCTCTTGACGAGAATCGGTTCCGACAAACCCGTCAGGTCTCCCGGCGTCTGGACGGTTGACGGCTTCGCCCTGGTTTTCGGTTTCACCTTCTTTTCCGGCGGAACCTGATCGGTCTGTGTGACCTGAATCGCGGCGAAATCCATCGTTCCTGTCTGTGCCTGCAGGAAATACGGCATCAGCTCGACATACTGCGCCTCTTCGGGCACGGCAATGATATACTCAACGTTCTGCCAGCCGTCGGACGTTCCTTTGAACGTTGGAACGTGCGGAGTCGGCTGGAGGGTTTGCCCATCGGACGATTTGAAGTTCATAATCAATCGGCCGTCGTTCCAGTTCTGCGCTCCGGACCGCACATCCGTATAGCGGACTTTGAGCTGAACTTTCAGTGCTTTGGGCGGATTCTTCGGCAAGTACATGCGGCGATAGACCATCACATGTGATCGTGGTTCTTTCACGGTCAGGCGCAAAATCGGAACGTCTTTTCCATCAATCTTTTCGGTTAGAACCGAGGTCGTTTCATTGTTCACGCCCCAGTCCGAGGCGAGCTGTGACTGGGTTATTTGGGAAAAATCGCCGTGTGGCAATTCCGTCTCCGCGTACGAAACTGCCGTGAACAAAAAAATCATCAATACACAAACAAATCGATATTTCACCACGGTCATTACTCCTGTTTTATGGTCCATCTTTCCGGGATTTCGTTGCCGGATTGTTTGATGGTTTGTTCTCCCCGCGTTTTGACGAGCGTTGCAGACGTTCCTGTTCCGGCATCAGAGAAGACGTTGTCGTACAGGCCGACCCCTTTGCCGTCGGACAGCTCGATCACCGGTGTGGAAAACGGCGTTTCGATCACGTTGTTTCTCATGATGATCGCGCCATCGTGTGCCGCACCGCCGTCTTTCCCGAAGTGAATACAACCGTGATTTCCCTGGCAACGGGCGTCTTTCTTGATCGAGCAGCGGAATATCTGTGCGTTACTTCCGGAAACGTCGGTACAGTTTTTGCCGTCCACCAGATCGATCTCCCGGTTGGCCGCGTCATGGATCGAGCAATTCGAGATCACGACCCGATGAACCCGACACTTGACGTTGTGTCCTGTTACTGCGCGGGCGATTTCGGAGTATTGAATCGTAACGCTGTCCCCGCCCAAATACAGATTATGATTGTACCCTGGTTCTTCCGGTGCGCCGTTATCCGTGATCCGGCAATGGGTAATGAGCTGGTTTGCGCCCTGCGCTTCCACGCCCTTTTGTGCGGCGCGGCCGTCGCTCATAATTCCCATATCGCAACCGTAAATGTCACACCGGGAGATCGTCACGTCGTTCGCCTGAGAGATCCGCACTCCCGCGGCATTATGGGTATCGTTGTGCGCGTTGCGAAGGATAAAGCCGTCGAGCGTACTGCCGGACCCTTCAGCGCAAAACTGAACGATCGCCCGGGGGGTGGAACCGGCGCCGGTGTAGTTGACCCCCGTTCCGTCGAGCGGGATCGGCTGATTCGGGTCGGCCGCCTGAATGGTCAAATTCGGCTTGGTCACCATCAGTTTAACCTCCTTGTATGCCTCGCCGTTGGGCAAAGGATGGACGAGTATCCGGGAATCGGGTTTTGCCGCCTCAAGAGCGTCTTCAATGCGGGAATAAGCTTGTCCGGGTCCAACGTGTAGTGTCTTGCCATACACGTTTGCCGCAAGCAGAATGGCCAACAAAAACAGGAAACGTTTCATGAGTTTTTTTCAAACAGGATAAAGTTTAAATTGATTGGTGATTCAAAAACTGATTCTATTATAACATTAAGATTCTAACTGTCAACCCCTCGACTTACCGGGCAAGATATTTCTTCACCTCCCACTTTTCAAAGCAGTGACAATCTGCTATAATCAGAGAAATCAACGATCTGCCTGCCACACTCACTTTTATGACCGCATACCATCATGAAACTCAAAACCCGTTCATTCCTTCTTTTGTTCGTTTTGACTCTCGTGTCTTTTACGAGTTCGTTTCTCCAAGCGCAGGAACAGACTGAAAGGGCGCCGAAAGCGCGCCTGACTTTCCCGATTCTTTTCACGGCACGGCATAATTATCAAGGATTGCACATTTATGATACGTTTTACCAGTGGCGGCGCGGTGTCGAAAAACCGGGCATCGGGGGAATTTACATCCTTGAAAACCCCGCAGACCCGCCTGAAAAATACCGGATCCGGCCTGTGATCGACCCGACGACCGACCCGACGCTGGGGGACGGGATCTACTCGGACCCGGCTCTTTCTTACGACGGCAAGACCATTCTGTTCTGTTACAAAGGGTCGCCCAACGGGAACTCCATCATCTACAAAATCAATCTGGACGGGACCGGCCTGAAACAACTCACCAACCTCGACGCCCAAGGGAATCCATACCTGGGTTCCAGTGGAGGCCATCACGACGTTCGCCCCGCGTGGCTGCCGGACGGACGGATCGTCTTCACGTCCACCCGATACAGCGGTCTGGTGCCGTGCGCGAATAACGGCGTGGCCATTTTGCACGTCATGAACGCCGACGGCTCCGACATTCACACGATCTCCGTGAATAACGTGACCGAATTCGACCCGGCCGTTTTGCCAGACGGCAGGATCCTCTTCGGCCGCTGGGAATACATCGACAAAAACGCGCTGACGATCCAAAGCCTCTGGTCTGTCTATCCCGATGGGACCAATGAAACGGCGTATTTCGCGAACAATATGGTCTTTCCCGAGGCGATCCTTCAGGCGAAGCCCGTACCCGGTGAACCGAATCTGGTGGTGGGGACGTTTGCCCCTCATAATGCGCCGCCGCGCGGGACTATCGCGTTCATCGACATTTCAGCGGGCGTTCAGAATTCCGTCTCGGGAAAGAACGACGAAAAGGCGATCACCAATCTGGAATACCCGAATCAGCCAACCTACGACCGCGGGCAGTCGTGCGATCCGTGGGCGCTGGATAAAACGTTGGTCCTGTATTCCGGGCAGATGGAAAATCCGACCAATGGCGGGAAGTTCAACTCGCTCCTCTTGATCGATGACCGGGGGAACAAAACCGAGCTGCTCTCCAGCCCGACGATCGACCTGCACAATCCGATCCCGATCGTCCCACGTCCTGGTCCGCCTGTTCTGGTTGACCGTACCGATCGCAGTAAAACGACCGGCAGTTTTTTCGTGACTGACGTTTACGAGGGGCTTCAGGGCGTAGAACGCGGCGCGGTGAAATGGCTCCGCGTGGTTGAGGAAACCTCCCGCGTTAGCGCCTCCCCCGGCAACAACGGGCTGAACCAGACGTTTTCCATCTCCGCCGCTTTGGCGTGGAGCCCCAAAATCTACCACGGCATCGTTCCGGTTTGTGAGGACGGAAGCGTTTGTTTCGAAGCGCCATCGGGACGCGCGATCTACTTCCAGCTGCTCGACGAAAATTACCGCCTGATCCGCTCGATGCGGACGTTCATTCAGGCGGCTCCCGGCACGGCCCGAAGCTGCACCGGCTGCCACGAATACGGCCCGCCGACGGGTAATGCTGGCCCTATGAAACTGGCGAGCAAACGCCCGCCGCTCGCGCTTCAGGACGAGTCGTGGGGGAACGGCTACCTGGATTACCCGTCCATGATCCAGCCGATTTTTGACCGGAAGTGCGTCCGCTGCCACGGCGGTGACGAGGGGATCGCCGCGGGGCTGGATTTATCCTCCTCACCCACCCGCCTGTTCAATATCAGTTACGACAATTTAACCTCGCGCAGGGAAAAGCAGTACCACGTCGATTTGATTTCCGGCATTTGCTGCATGAACGGGACGGCTTACTGGTCCTGCCGGATCTTCCAGCCTTACGAACACGGCTCCGGAAACGCGCCGCTGGCGGAGAAGGTCCTCAACGACCCAACGCACAAAGACTTCCTCACCGAGAACGAGCGCAAGCTCCTCTTTACCTGGATCGACAGCAACGGCCTGTATTTCGGCACGTGGAACTACACGTCATCAGGCCCAATTCTCCATCCGTGGGAACAGACGGCAAAGCAGATCCGGGACGTGATGAAAAACGCCAGCTGCGCCCGCTGTCACGCCGACGAACACGGCAACATCGCCCGGTTTGAAAACGACTGGATCAACCTGGAGCGGCCGGAATACAGCCGGGTCCTGCGCGCTCCGATGGCCATCGGGACCGGGCTCGGCATCGGCGCGTGCCGGAACGCGAAATTCGACCCGAATTTCCGGCGGCTGGGCATCATGTCCGGCGGGCGGTATGAACACGCCGTCCATCCGCTGGATTGGTTCCCGACGCAAACGTGGCGCCCCGTTGCGGCCAGTGACCCGAATTCCTGCGAGGCCGTGATTTCGATCCCATCGGTCGATGACCCGGTTTACCGTCAGATCATGGCGATCATCCGGCGGGCGGCGCGCCAGGCATACTCCGCCCCGAGGATCGATATGCCGGGGGCGTTTGAACTGAACGGCGGCGCGATTGCCGGGCGGTCCCGTCAGATCCTCCCGCAGCCGCTGCCGGACGTCATGCCGAAAATCGGTTTGAGCCTGACCCAATCCGGAAAGCCGGAACTGGCGTGGCCGAACGACAAACGCGTGATCGGCCTGGTCGCGGAAATTCATCGAGGCGAACAACCGGACTTTGCTCTTTCGGACGAAACGCTTGCCGGCACGACCGAGATGAACCGGTTCATCGACGCCAACGCCGTGCCGGGGAAATGGTTTTACGCCGTCCGTTTCGTCTGTGATCCGGCCCAAACCTGCGGGACGTGCCGCGTTTCGGGCGACACGATCCGCGATCTGTCCGCGCTGGCCGAAGGGCTGGTCCCGGAGCGCCGGTCCATCGAAAACCGCTGCCCGCTCTCGATGTTCCAGCCGAAAAAGTCCGAACCGGTTTATGTTGGTTCTGTGGAAGTACCGGAGCAAAAGCCGAAGCCAGTTCCTCAAATTTGTCAGCTTCTCAATATGGAGACCGTTGATCTGAGAACAGAAGGGTGGCTTTCCATACCAACTGAAGAAAACCTCAACATACACGGATTTTTGGCGATTTCGGTCGATATAAAATTCACCGAGGCAGGGGTCATGCCTGTTCCCATCGGATACGGGGCGTGGAAGCGCAGCGGTTGGTTTATCCAGAAATTCCAGGGGAAATGGCGGTTTCATCTGTCAGGAACGGATTGTGACTCGACCGAGCCAGTTCCGCTGAACGAATGGCTTCACATGGATTTCATCGTCGAGAACGGCCAGATGAGGATCCTGCAAAACGGTAAAACTGTCGCTCAGACTCCCGTTTCCCAACCGTTGATGGAGTGGTATGGAGATTTGTATCTGGGACAATATTCAGACACGCAGAAACCCGACTACCAGTTTCACGGTGAGATGAAAAACCTTCGTATTTGGGGAAATTAGTCCCTTTACTTCACACTATATAAATGTGATTAATATACACCTGCCAATGAACGGATGTTTTGCCCAGATACACTGCTCCGTTCTTCCATATCATACCCGATCGAAGTTTCCCACATCGCTAAAGTTTCGAAGACTGATGCGCTTCGGCGAAATTTTTATGCCTGAATTTGACCGATTTTATCTTTTTTAATTTGTCATAAACAATAAATTTCATAATTTTTTAAAATTGTTTCTCTTTTTATCAATATTTTTATGAATCCGTATATAATATAAGAAATTGAGTTTAAATTTATATGCTTCTTTATATGAGGCTTAAATTTAGCACAATTCCAAGCCAATTATTATCACCTATTCATAGGTTTTGTTATGAAAAACGCATATCGTTTTATTGTTGGACTGCTGACTTTAATAATGGTGTCGTGGGCGCACGCGGATGTCGTCCCCGTGCAGGGCGATAGCGCGGTAACAATTGTCGCTCCCATGTCACCGGATACCACGGTTTGGGTCCAAAACACGTTCGGGAATGAAATTGAACTCTACAGTGGTACGACGTCGCTCGTTCCTTCCGGCTCTCAGGGCCTGATGATCGGCGGAACGGAAAATACCGCCTCGATCAAGGCCATTGGCAACTGCCTGCAAAACCTGGGCCAGACGACCGTCATGAACAACGGCTCGCTGAGCCTTCCCGAACTGGACGGCACAGACAATTATTTGGATAACGATCTCACCGTCAGCGGCGGATATGTCCGGGTTGACAAAAGTTACTATTCCATGAGAAACGGCGCGAATGTTACCGTTTCGGACGGCACATTGGAATTTTTCGGGCGTTTTCGCGTGGGTTACGATTCCGCGGCTACGGTGGATCAGACCGGCGGTAATGTTACGCTCAATACCATTGCTTCCGGCGATAACAAATTCCTGTCGATCGGTTACAAAAGCGGCGCCAACGGGCAATACAACCTTTCCAGCGGAACTTTAAATACGGTTCCGGACATTTATATTGGCGACAAGTCCGGGGCGCAGGGGACCCTCAATATGACCGGCGGTACGGTCAATTCCAGCGCTTCCCTGCGAGTCGCCTCGGAAGGCACGGGGACGTTCATCCTTTCCGCGGGTGAGTTCAATCAGACCGCGGGCTGGACGAATATCGCTTATGAAGCCAGCGGAAAAGGTCAAATGATCGTCAACGGCGGAACCTTCAATTACTCCTCCAACGATTTTCGCGTCGGCCGCAAGGGTGAAGGCGTTTTGAAGTTGGAGGCCGGAACGATCAACCTCGGCGAAAAAGCGCTCGTGTTGGGGTACTATGAAGGCGGAACCGGCGAGTTCACCATGACCGGCGGAACGCTGAACGCCCAAGCGCTTACGCTTGGTGAAAAAGTCGCGACCGAAACGAAACCCGGTGCGAAAGGCACGGCCACGTTTACCAACGGCGTAAACCAGACCTTCCCGGGAAATATCACCGTCGGGAATTACGGAACCGGAACGCTCACCGTGGATAATGCGGTCCTTAACACTGCTGGCTACGTGTACATTGGAAACAGCGCCGGGGGAACCGGAGAACTTATCCTGCAGAACGGCGGTAACCTGTCCCCGACCGCCCACTCCATTCGGGTCGGCGAGGCGGGAACCGGTACGTTCAGGGTCCTGGCTGGTTCTTCATATACCGGCAACGAGATCTACCTTGGCAGCACCGCCACAGGCGATGGAACTCTCATCGTGGACGGCGGAATGACCCAGTCCAAACGCATCATCGTTGGAAACGCCGGTACTGGAACGATGAATACGAGCAATAACGCCTCGATCACGATCACCAGCGGCGGTTTCTACGTGGGCGGCAATGAAGATACGACCAATAAACCAGCAGGAACCGGTGTCGCGACCCTGACCAATACGACGCTCACCGTCACCGACGACATCGCGGTCGGAAATTACGGAACGGGGACCCTGACGCTGGACGGCACAACAACGGCCACCACAAACGGATACCTTTACATTGCGAACCATACCGGCTCGACGGGCACGGTCAACATTCAAAACGGCGCTTCTTTGTCAGCACCTGAGCATACCGTACGTATCGGGCAGTCCGGGAACGGCACGATGAACGTCCTGACCGGCGGGACATTTGACAGCTCGGCCAAAGATATTCACATCGGTTACAACGCCGCGGGTAACGGAACGCTTACCATTGACGGCGGAACGGTCAACTCGCTCAAGATGTGGGTCGGCACCAGCGGAACCGGCGAACTCAACGTCAAAGCCGGCTCGCTCAATATGGGAACGAACCATATTTACGTGGGCAATAATGCCGGGGCCACTGGCACGTTCAACATGTCCGGCGGCGAGGCGACCATCGGCGACCTGCGCGTTGGTGAAAACGGAACGGGTACCGCCAACATTTCCGGCGGAACGCTCAATCTGAATTACATCATGTACGCTGGCCTCAACAATCAGGGGACCGTTAATATTTCCGATAACGCCAACGTTACCGTGACCGGCAATATCATCGCTGGTTACAATACGGTTCCCACAGAAGAAAATGACATTAAAGGTCAGCTTAACATTTCAGGCGGAAATGTTTCCACGAATGGCAGCATTCTCGTCGGCAATCAGGCCGGCGCAAAAGGCGAGATGAACGTTTCCGGCGGAAATGTCACCGCGAGTGGCAATATTCTGGTTGGCAACCTGGCCGGTACAAAAGGCGAGCTGAACGTTTCCGGCGGTACGCTGACCGGGAATGGCGAGCTGCGCGTCGGTGACGCCGGTGACGGGACCATGAACGTCACGGGCGGCGAGATGACGGTGGCGGGCCTCTCCAACATCGCCTACGCCGAAGGCTCAACCGGAAAACTTACCATTCAAAACGGCAAGGTCACGCTGACCAATTCCGGCGGTACGTTCCGCGTCGCGCGTTACGGCGAAGGAACGGTCGAAGTCCTCGATGGCGGCCAGCTTATCGTGAAAAACAACGCCACGCAGCTGGGCTACTACAGCGGCGGTAAAGGAACGCTCACCATCGACGGCGGAACCGCTCAGCTCAATACGCTCCAGGTCGGATTCGCCGCAGGGTCAACCGGCCATTTCAACATGCTCGACGGTACGCTGACGATCACCCAGACCGAAATCAACGTCGGTTACAACGGAACCGGCTACGCGACGATTTCCGGTGGTGAAGTCAACCTGACCAGTTTGCGCGTCGGCCGTGAAAATGGCTCCGTCGGTGAACTGACCATCGAAGGCGACGGCGTCATGAACCTTTCCAGTGCCGCGCGTATCAGCTACAACGCGGGCTCTCAGGGCAAAGTCTTCATCAAAGAGAACGGCCAGATGAACGTCACTAAGGAGCTGACGATCGGTAATTCGGACGTCGGTTACGTCGAGGTTTCGGGCGGTCAGCTCAACGCAAACCCGATCGTCATCAAAGAGAACGGCTCGAGCATGAAGATCACCGGCGGCACGGTCACGACGCCTGCATTGACCACGGCCAACCGTCTGGAGTGGACCGGCGGTACGCTCGATGCGAAAGCCGTCACGGGCGACCTCACCCAGAACGGCGGCACCTACAACCCGGGCGTTTTGCAGATCGTGGACGCGACGATCGCCGGCAACTACACGCAGTCTGGCGACGGAACGATCGTCATCGACTTCAACGCGGACAACACCGACTGGGATACGATCACTGTCAATAACGGGAACATAAATCTCGGCGGGACCCTGTTCCTCAACATTACGAACGAGCTGAACACGCTGGATACGTACCCGATTTTCAGTGTCACCGGCGGAAACATGGACGTCGCAGGCGTTTCGGTGGTGTTCCCCGACTGGTACACCGGCGACTCCTGGATGCTTAACTCCGCCGGGATCCTTGAACTCGGTGCGGTTCCGCCTGGTCCGATCGATCCGTCCGTTCCGGAACCAGCGACTTGGGCACTGATGCTCCTCGGCATTGCCGGCTTGCTGTATTCCCGCAAAAGAAGCAGGAAATAGTCGTCACGTAAGATTTGCACGTTAGCGAACAGAGCGGGAGGAAAGCGAAAGCCGACCTCCCGTTTTTTGGTGGAAGCAATGAATGGCTTTGCGCTTTCTGCGTCCCCCCATTCCCCCTTGACAAATGGCTTGGTTTTCGTTAAAATGAACGAAAAGGTTTGATTATGAACGAGAAAGATTTTGACGAATACATCCGCCAGGGAGAGCCGCACAAGCGCGAGAAGGGGTACGCGTGGCAGACGGCGATCGGCTTGCAGGCCGTGGATGGGTTGAAGCCCTCCAAATACCTGTACGAGACCGCCTGCCAGCACATCGAAGGCGAGATTTCGATCGCCGAGGTCAAGCGGCTGGTGGATTCTTACTACGAGTCGAAAGACCACCGCACGCCCGACCCGAACCGGACCGAGGAAGCGGACAAAGTCTCGGCCAGGATCGCCGAAATCCTTTCAGAACAGACGTTCAGTTTCTCGCCGGTCGAGTACCTCAACATTCACCGCCGATTGTTCCAGAATATTTTCCCCCATGCCGGCCAGATCCGCGACTACAACATCACGAAAAAGGAGTGGGTCTTGCGCGGTGCGACCGTCCTCTATGCCAGCGCCGACACGATTTCGGCGGCTTTGGAGCACGATTTTTCGCGGGAAAAGGCCTTCAACTATCAGGGCCTTTCGCTCACGGAATCGATTCGCCACATCGCGCACTTCGTCTCGGACCTCTGGCAAATTCACGCTTTTGGAGAGGGAAACACACGCACGACGGCCGTCTTTACGATCAAGTACCTCCGAAAGTTCGGTTTTGACCTGAATAACGAGGTGTTCGCGGACCATTCGTGGTACTTCCGAAACGCGCTGGTCCGTGCGAACTACACGAATCTGAAACAGGGGATCACGGCCGATTCGGGTTTTCTCGAACGTTTCTTTCGCACGCTCCTTCTGAACGAGCCGAACGAACTGAAAAACCGCACGATGCTGATTGGCGAAACGCCGTTTCAGGAGGAAGTTTCAAAGTGCAAAATTTGCACTTTGGATTGCACTTTGGAGGAAATGGCGGTCCTGCAATTCCTCAAAGTCCACCCGAAAGCCACGCAGAAGGACCTCGCCGCCCACATCGGGAAGTCTGAACGGACCATCAAAAACCTCACCGTCTCACTCACCCAGCGAGGCTTTCTGGAGCGTAAAAACGGGAAGCGAAACGGTTCCTGGGAAGTCAAGGGTTTCGGCCCTGATTCAGAATGACGCGGAATCCGACGTCGTAAACCGGCTGGTTTTTCGGGTACGGGACGCGGGAGTCGAACGTGCTTTCGGACGGGCGGGAGTTGAACGAGCCGCCGGCCGCAAGAGCCGTGTCGCCGTCACTGGCGAGCCATTCCGCCGCGTTGCCGTGGACGTCGTACAGGCCCCAGGCGTTAGGCTGGTACGTCGCGACGTTGGCTGTAGCGTGCGCCGAGTCGTCAAACCGATCGTCGGCCGGGCGCCAGGCAGGTATGCTGCCGGAGGGGAGGCTCCAGGGCTCGTACGTCCAGATGTGGTAGTTGGTAAAGTCGGACAAATTGGCGAAGCGGCTGAAATCGTCGACCGGCCCGCCGTAGAAGAAGTTCGGATTTCCCGACCCGGCGCGGGCGGCGTACGTCCATTCCAGGTCGGTCGGGAGGGC
>JAFTCU010000314.1 GCA_017454585.1 Thermoguttaceae bacterium
AATCGTGGTTTCGTGACGCACTACGATACCAACGTCGCCGGGAGCATCCACGATTTCTAGCTGGAGATGATCGGGAACACGTTCGAGTCCGTTGCCCGGTACGTCTCGGAAGGTCAGTTCGGTCTTTGGAACGAAACGGACTTCTGGAACGACGCGGTGAACGCCGGCGTGAAAGAGGGCCTCGGAACTGGCGAGGCACTCGGGAAGTACATCTGGGAGAACAATTTCCCGAACCGCGAGAAAAGCGTTCTGGCGATGGGGTACCACCTCCACGTTCCCTGCACCGTCCACATCGGCGTGGGAAACGACATCGTGCACGAGCTGCCGCACTGCGACGGCGCCGCGCTGGGCCAGTCGTCCTACACGGATTTTCTGATTTACACGCACAGCGTCGAAAACCTGGAAAACGGCTGCTTCTACGATTTCGGCTCGGCAGTGGCAGGGCCGGAGGTCTATTTGAAGGCTCTGGCGATGTGCCGGAACGTGGCCCACCAGGAAGGCCGGGTGATCCGCCACTTTACCACGGCGGTTTTCGACCTGCTTCCGATCGAGAACGAGGACTACCACACCGCCCCGCCGAAGTCGAACCCGCACTACTACTTCCGCCCGTGGAAAACGATTTTGGCCCGCACTGTCGCGGATGGCGGCCGGAGTTTTTACATCCGCGGCGAGCACCGCAAAACGCTCCCCAATCTCGCGAAGATGATTTTGGAAAAGGGTGAGAAATGAAAATCCACCAAATCTCTGAACTCCTGAAAACCCGGCCGGCGCCCACGATCACGGTCGCGGGGGATTACTGCCTCGACGAGTATTTCCAGATCGACGCCAGTCTCGATGAACCGTCGGTGGAAACCGGTCTGACCGCGTACCAGGTCCGCGAAATTCGGCGCTACGCCGGCGTCGGCGGGACGATCGCTTCCAATCTGGCGGCCCTCGGAGCCCAAACCCGTGCGGTCGGCATTTACGGCGAGGACGGCGAAGGCTTCGAGCTGATCCAGGCCCTTAAAAAACTCGGGATTTCTACCGGGGGAATGATCCTCTGCCCCGGCCGGTACACGAATACGTACCTCAAACCGATGCGGCAGGTGAACGGCGTCTGGACCGAGCTGAACCGGCTCGACATTCGGAACCGTGCGCCCGTTTCGGAGTCGGTGGTCGAAGCGGCGATCCAGGCCCTTTACCGCGCCTGCGAGGTTTCCGACGCGTTGATCATTTCTGACCAGTTCACCTTCGAGTCTGGCTCGGTCGTGACCCCGCGTTTCCGGGAGGTGGTTTCGGCTCTGCATCGTGATTTCCCCGACCTTTTCATTCTGGTCGATTCGCGTTCGTTCATCGAAAAGTACACGAACGTGGTCGTCAAGTGCAACGCGAGTGAACTGCTCAAGGCGGTTCAGCGTCTTCACGGCGAGACTGGCGGAAATGGGGTCGCGGTCGATGAGACTGCCGAGTTTCAAACGAGCGTGCTCGAAGAATCCGCCCGATTTCTGGCGCGGAGGAACGGCAAACCAGTCGTCGTGACGCTCGGCAAAAACGGCTCGATGATCGCGGACGGCGAAACGCTGGCGCACATTCCGGCTCAGAAAGTCAAGCCGCCGATCGATATTTGCGGGGCGGGCGACGCGACGAACGCCGGTCTGGCCTTTGGTTCCGCGCTGGGGCTGACTCTTCCTGAAGCCGCATTCCTGGCGGGGATCGTCTCCTCCATCACAATCAAGCAGATCGGCGTGACCGGAACCGCCACGGTCGAGCAGGTTTTGGAAAAACTCGGCGTGGCTTGAATCGTTGATCCAGATTCGGAGGGCCGGCGTCCTCGCCGGTCAAGTTCGGCGTGAGCCCGATTCTGAACTCCAAACCCATTTCACTTTCAACCTTTTATTTAAACACGGATTTTCACGGATTCAAAGGATTAAAAGGATTTGGTTTTTAATGATTAAAGTCCTTTAAATAATCCGTGGAAATCCTTTTAATCCGCGGAAATCCGTGTTTAAATTGAGGTTTGAACCTGAGTGGGCTCACACTTGGGAAAAGGGAGTGAAGTTTTTTGAGCTTCCTTTTATTTTTTAAATCTGCCTTAATCCGCTTAATCCGCGGGGCCTTTTTGGGGCCCCGATTTCTTGCGGGTTTGGTATTTAGGTGAGGTTTTTTCACGTTCGGCTCACGCCGAACTTGACCGGCGAGGACGCCGGCCCTCCGAATCTTGTGTTTTGTATTTTTTTAAAGAAGTGTTTTCAAAGGATTCCCCATGCGTTCCACCTTCACCCTTTTTTTGCCGGTTTTTCTGGCTCTTTTTATTGTTCCAGCCGCGTTAATGGCGCAGGATTCAGCCAGGCTTGAGACGCTCAAAAACGCCCGGATCGTGACGATCACCAGCGTCATCCGCGTCAACCAGATCGAGTGCGCCCGCAACCTGAACGTGGGTCACGATGAGGCGGCCCTCCACACTCCGGAGGCCATGAAGCAGTTCCGCGACGCGGTTTCTGCCGGGATGCCGGGGGCCCGGATCACGTGGGCGTTTTCGTGGCTGGCCCTTCACGACATGCGGCCGAATTATGTCAAACTGCGTGAAATGGCGGTCGAGTACCACCGTACGCTCGGCGACGAGATCACATTCATCCCCGGCGGCTACTTCGCCCCGATGTACTCGTCGCGTGAGCAGGTGAACCGTGACATTCACGAGGCTCTGGAGATCATCGGGCAAATGGTCGGTGACGGCTACCGCCCTAAGGCGCTCATCGGCGGTTTTCTCGCGGCCGAAAATCTCCGTTTTCTCGCGGAGGAGGAAGGGATCCACGTCGCTCAGGGGACGATCTGGAGCCAGTACGGGATCGATAATGGGGACGGTGACGGGTCGATCTGTTACCCGTACTACCCGAGCCGCACGCACGTGTGCCGGCCCGCGCAGGGCAAAAAGGATTTCATCGACTGCGTGAATCTCGACGGCTGGACGTGCGATTTCCTTTGCGCCCGCCGGTTCGGCTTTGAGGGCGGGTTCAACAGTCGCCTGGGTGTCGGCCCGATCGAGGCGTACCGCCTGCCGCCGGGGCTGGGGATCCAGGAAGTCATGGCGGTCACCGCGAATCACTTCGACGAAAACCTCCCCCGTAACGGTTTCGGCTGGGTGACGGTGAACTGGGAGTTGAGCCTGGTGAACGACATGAAACCGGACGTCACGCCGCATCTGACCGAGTGGCTTGAGAAGATCCACGAGCGCTGGCCCGACGCGAGGGTCGTTACGATGGGCGAGTTCGGCGAAACCTGGCGCCGGGAGCACCCGACCAACGACGGCCTGAACTACGAGTTCGTCGAGCGTGGGACCGGGATCGCCGGGTCGGACGCGAATCTCGAAATTCACTGGTGGATGAACCAGAATTTCCGTCTGGCCTCGCTGCGTGACTGGGAAAAGAACACGGAGCCGATGATCATCGACTTCACGCGGTACGACCTCCCGGCCGCGGAACCGGCTGACCCGACGCCCGGAAAACCAACGCGGAACTGGAGTCTGGTGAATCGCATCAACCAGAAGCATCGCCGCCCGGAGGACGCGCCGATCCCGTTCAGTCAGCTGACAGAGGAAGAGGCGGCGATCGTGCAAAAGTACATTTCCCCGGAAGCTGCGAAATGAGAAATGAGCCGAAAATTTTCGGGTGGGGGGGAGTTGACATAAAGCCGATTTTGTGTCATAATTAATAAAATGCGCCGGGAATCAGGCCCCAGGAGCTTGCACTTGAGGCTTTGAGCGCGTTTCCCAGACCTGTAGTTTCAAATCATCACGTTCCTTTTCAGGTGATTTTATGAATAGCCGTGATTTAATTCTTCAGAAAATCCGCAATTCCATGCTTCCCGTTCCGGACGAATGGGACGGCGAGCTTCCGCCGCTTCAGGAATCAGAAAACCCCTCCGTGGAGACGATGAAAAAAACGTTTTCCGATGCTTTGGACGCTTTGACCGGTACGTGTATTTGCGTGCCAAGTCTCGCAGAAGCGTGGGCCGTTTTTGAAAAATTGGCCAAGGAAAACAAATGGGACCATTTTTCCAGCAGTGAGTCGCCGTTTCTGGAGAAATTCTTCCCGCGTGAGTACTTCCACGGGAACGGCCGCAAGAAGCTCTACCTCGGCGAAAAAGAGGGCGAGACCGACAAAGAAAAACTGGCCGGGATTCCCGTGAGCGTGAATTTCCCCCAGTTCCTGATCGCGGAGACCGGCACGTGCGTCATGCTGAACCAGACGGCGCATCAGCGGCTCAACTGCTACCTGACCCCGGCGTGCGTGATGGTCGCGTTTGCGTCGCAGCTGCGCGAAAACCTCCAGAGCGCCTGGGAGGGCGTGGCGGAACAGAC
>JAFTCU010000315.1 GCA_017454585.1 Thermoguttaceae bacterium
ACCAACGCCATCTACGCGTACCGGTTTACCCGCAATCCGTACTATCTCAACGCGGCCCGGATCTATTTCGAGAAGATCCAGAGCAAACAGAACCCGGAAACCGGCTGCTTCGACCTGCGTCAGGACCAGACGGAATGTGACTGCCCGGACAAAAAAGAGCACCGCGGCGGGAAGGCGTTTGCCGTCGGCGTTCTGCTTCACGGCCTGGCGCGGTACTACGAGACGGAGCCTGACCCGGCTCGCAAAGAGCAGATCAAGACCGTCATCGTTCGCTGCGCCGACTGGCTGCTGGACTATGCCTGGAACGAAGAGAAACAGGGGTTCCGTTACAAGACCGGGTGCCCGAAATACGCGGATTCCGGCAAGTACTCGATCCTCGTCGCGGAAGGACTGGCGTTTGCGTCGGAAATCACCGGCAATCCCCGCTACCGCGATTTCCTGATCCGAACGTTAGCGGAACCGGTCAAGGCCATTTCGGGAACCGGCAAAGCGTCCGGAAAAGACTTCACGCAAAAGCACCGCCAGACGTCGCACGCCCTGTACTGGCTGAAGACGCACGGAGTCACGACTTTGGAATGAGGTACGCTTAAAATACGGGGACGACGTTCCAGACGCCGTCCCCGCATTTTTTAAAATTTGTCTCTTTTTTTAACTTTTTTTCCCTCTCAAGCCTATCAATTTCTGGAATCTGGTATATAATAATCTCATTGAGTTAGGTACTAACATCATCGGGACCAGTCCAGGCTGCCCCGGCGAGTAACCCTTTTTTCCGTTTCTGATTGAGAAGGCACAAAATGAAATCACCCAAAGGAAACAGTCTGATCCTCCCCTTCCCTCGCATTTTGTCACGCGGTCGGGTCGCTTTGCTTTTGTTAGGGGCTTTTTGGGCCAGCGCCTCTTTTGCGGACCCGGTCGTTTATACCGACGATACGATTCCGGAAGCTAATATTGCCATTGGGGCGGACGGCGTTGAATTCCAGGTTTCTGGGACGAAAACGTATGATTATACGATGTCTGGCACCGGTCCGTTTTACAAAACCGGCGAAGGAACGCTGACTCTTCCGCGCACGAATACCTACACTGGCGCGACAACAGTTTCGGCTGGAACACTTTTGTTTTCCTGGGACACGCTCCCGGTTTCGGCCATGAAGGCAACTGGCGGAACGCTGGCTTTGGGGACAGAGGGGAACACCATTAAAGTCAAGCGCGGCTCTTCACTCATCGCATCCGGCGGGGCTGTTCGTGTTGACGGCAACCTGGTGTTTGAATCTCCCGGTTCCGGATTTGTCGCCTGCGACGGCACCTGGACGGGCAGCGGTTCCATCAAGCTGGACGGCGGATACATTCGCGTTGGAACGAACTTCAACACCGCAACCGGTATCAATTTCAACGGCGGGTCGATATTGAACAACAATAACAACGGCGTTCTGGCCTCTGACATAACCATTACCAAAGATGGCTCGACCATGCAGGCGGGCTGGAGCAAGATGCTGACCCTTACGGGAGCGTTGAAAGGGAGCGCCTCGCTGACCGTTGGCAGTGATTCCGGCTGGCTTCGATTCAGCGGCGACGGAAGCCAATACAAAGGGTCTTTGCTTGTGAAAGGCAACATGCGCGTCGGCAAAGACGGTGTTAACTCGTCAGACTGCACGCAGTTCATCGGCGCTCAGGTCATCAAGCTCAACGGCGGAACGATCCAGAATAACAACAATAACATCACAATACCAAACGATTTGAATGTTATGTCCGAAACCGGGTTTAAATCCGGTTGGAGCAAAAGCATCACTCTAACCGGCAATGTGACCGGTTCCGCCAAACTGAAGCTGGTTTCTGATTCCGGCTGGCTGATTCTTAAAACCCGCTCTGAAGGCGATGCGTTTACCGGCCCCTTCCAAACCGGTTGGGCGAGTACGTCGTCCCGAGGTCAAACGCGTCTGGCGGCGGAACAGCCCCTCGGCGCAAACGCCGGCGTTCTGTATAATTACGGCTATCTCGACATGAACGGGTTCAGCCAGAAATTCAAAGGTGTTGTCGATGATGGCGCGAACAATAAATTGGGCAGGGTTTACAATACAACAGAAACCAAATCTACGCTGACGCTTAATATTACGTCTCAAAATCTGACGTATGCCGGTACGATCGAAAGCAACGTTGAACTGATCATCAATGCAAACGGAGAGGGGACTCAAACGTTCACCAACGGCGGAAGCAGCTATACCGGCAACCTCGTCATCAACGGCGGCAAGGTGGTTGCTGCAGGAAGCTGGAATAACACCAACAAGACCTCTGCTTTGGGCAAGCTGCAATCCGGAAGAACGGTCACCGTCAACAAGGGCGCAGAACTCGTTCTCGCCAGGCAGGACGTTATCGCCAACGCCAGCACAAACTCGCTGGTTCAGATCATCGTTGACGGCGGAAAACTGTCCAACTCCGGAGAGGTTTACAACAACCTGGCAAACACGATTTTCAAGAACGGCGCTCAAATGTACGCCTCAGACGGCAACGCGACCTGGCTGGGCTACAAGCTGTCCTCTAAAGTTTCCGTTCTTCGTACAGACGCGGCAGCTGACCCGGTTATTTTCTCTTCGGACCTGACCAAAGAAAAAGCAACGTACAGTTTCGGCCACGGAACGAGCTTATACATTGAAGACGTTACAAGCGATTCCGCGACGGCGCTGGATACGAAGTCCGACCTGATCATTTCCGCGATCATTACCAATCCCCACAACGAAAGCAACAGGACGTTCTACAAAGACGGAGCGGGAACGCTGGAATTGACGGCCGCCAACACATTTGACGGAACGGCAAACATCCGCGAGGGCGTTCTCCGACTTTCCGGTAACGGCACGCTGGGAACGAGCGCCGTCGTTAATGCCGGGACGCTGGAATTCGCTTACGATTCCGAACAGACGTTCACCAACAAGGTTTCCGGCAGTGGAACGGTGGTCAAAACAGGTGAGGAAAGACTGAAGATCAATGCCGCCCAGGGGTTTGAGGCTTCCAGACTGACCGCTTCGGCGGGGCGGCTCGACTTCCTCGGGACGATGACGGGTGGTGTCACGGTCAGCCCGAGCGCGGTCTTTTCGCCGGGGAATTCCGTTGGAGTGGCAACGGTTGACGGCGAGTTCAAACTCGATTCGGGCGCCACGCTTCTGATGGAGCAGGACGCGACCGGGATGGACCTGTTGAAAGCCAGCTCCTTTAACGTCGCTTCGGATGCCGTACTTGACCTGGATATGGGGGACGTTCTGCCCGGCAGCAGCTACCCGATCATCCAGAACACGTCGGGCGCTTTCGGGGACGATCTCAACATTGATTTCTGGAACTCTTTGCTGCCGACTTCGGACGCGAGCTACTGGATTTTGTCCTTTAACGGAGCGGGCGATACGGTTTACGCGACGATCAACGCCAGTGCCGTACCGGAACCATCCGCGTGGGTGATGTTCCTGTTCGGCGCGTTCGGCCTGATGTGCTGGCGGAAACGGAAGTAAATTTTGGATCGGGAATGAGGAGTGTAAAATGGGCGCTCCTCATTCCTTACGTCTTGCGAAAGAGCCTCTTGAAAAAAAAGGATTCTTTGTTATAATGGAAATATGTAACGGCGTCGGCGTCGTTGGTTTCTCGATAATACACAGATTTTCAAGAGGCGATCCATGAAAAAAACGGTCATTTGCTGTATGCTTCTCTGGGCTTTCTCCGTCGGGGGCGCGTTGGGTCAGACGGCCAGCGTCACCATCGATACCGGCGCGGAGGGCCTTCCGCTTAATCCCGGCATGTTCGGGCTCTTCTTTGAGGAGATCAACTACTCCGGCGATGGCGGGCTGTATGCCGAGGAGATCGAAAACCGCAGTTTCGAGGACTACCGTCTCCCGGAAGGAACCGTCATTCGCGGCGGCAAAGCCGTCGGCCCGAACAAGGGGTGGGGCGTGGAGTTCCGCTCCGAAAACAAGTTCCCCAACTGGGAGTTTTCCGCCCGCGATGTGGAGGCGTACCTGACGCTCGAAACGGAAAACCCGATCCATCCCAACAATCCGTCGTACGCCTGCGTGACCGTCGGGACGGCGTTCCCCAAGGGCGAGGCGATCCTCTCCAACGACGGGTTCTGGGGCATCCCGATCACCCAGGGCGAGCAGTACCGATTCTCGGTTTTCGCCCGCG
>JAFTCU010000316.1 GCA_017454585.1 Thermoguttaceae bacterium
ATCTTCCCCAGCCGCCGCGGATCATCGAAGGGGTCGATATTGCGCACATTCAGGGGGAGGCGACCGTCGCGTCGCTCGTTCAGTTCATCGACGGCCTTCCCTTCAAGTCCGGTTACAAGCGGTACAAAATCAAAAGCGTCGAGGGGATCACCGACTTCGCGTCCATCGGCGAGGTGGTTTACCGCCGGCTCAAGCGTCTGAAAGACGAAGGGGAAACGCTCCCGGACCTTCTTCTGATCGACGGCGGGAAGATCCAGCTGCGCTACGCGATGGAGTCCGCCGAGCGGGCCGGCGTGACGGTCCAAATGGTTTCGCTCGCGAAACGGGACGAGGAACTTTACGTCCCCGGCGAGGAGGAACCGCTGCGCCTTTCGCGTCACGCCTGGAGCCTGCGCCTTTTGCAGTATGTCCGCGACGAGGCGCACCGCTTCGCGCAGCACTACCACCACATTTTGAGGAGCAAAAAGTGGAAAACCAATTAGGAATTCGTAATGCGTAATTAGGAATTGGGACGCTTCGCGTAATGTAGGCTTCAGAAAGACCTTGACCCACAGAAAGCCTCCGGCTTTCTCAATTACGCATTACGCATTCCTAATTTTCAATCCTTTCCCCGTTCTGCTGCCGTTTCTGCTCCTCCGCGTCACCCGTTCCGTAGAAGGGGGCGTTTCCGTCAAGCCAGAGGTAGATCGCGCGGCGGTCGGAGTCTGAAAGTTTGATTTTTTCTCCGTGATTTTCGTCTTCCAGGATCTCCGCCAGCGGCGAGACGGTGCTCCCCGTCAGACCTGGCCGGGACGAAATGCAGCGGATCGTGTCGCCGCCCCAGTGGTAAAAACGCAGGAACGGCTTCAGGTTCTCATACGAAACGGTGAAATGGCCGCTTTTCTCTCCGGTCAGGTCCGGGCCCGGCGCGTTTTCCTCGCCCGAGTGGCACGAAACGCACGCACGGTCCAGAATCGGCTGGATCAGGAGCGGGTACGAAAACGGCGCAGTCCCCTCCGGGCCGGGTTTCAGGTCCGACGCCGGCCGCGCCAGCGCCAGCGGCTGGGTCGGGACGTTTTTCAGCGCCGCGTGGATCTGCTCGTGGCAGCCGATGCAGCCGCGCTGCTCGCCCGGAAGAAGGTAAACCTCGCTGAGCATCGTCTGCACCGCGCGCCCGTCGGCGTCCACGGCCTGGAAGTAAAGCGGTTTCTGTGCCGGGACCTTGAAGTACGCGGAGCCGTCCTTTTCCACGGGGACGGAGCCGAGAAACTTCCGGGGATTTTCCGCATGCGCATGACCGATTTTCGGCCGGTCACGCATCGGGTCGGGAAATTTCGGAAGCAGCTCAAAGACCCGAATTTCCGCGATGGGGCGGTCCTTCGGAAGCGGAACGAGCGACTCGTAAACGTTGGTCAGCACGAGCGTCCCCTCCGCGCCCGCCTGGGGGTCACGGTGCGACGGAACGACCGTCGGGACCGGCCGCGTTTTGAGCTGGATCGGGTACCGCGCGCTCACCTCGGCGTCCTCGTAAATCAACTCGAGATTTCCAAACCGGTCGCGGTAGTAAAGGCCCAGTTTGCCCGCGTCCTCGGCTCGAACGGAGCCGGTGTAGGTCTCGCCGTGGATCCCGTAGCCGCGCCCTTGGGCCAGGTACCCGCTGTTCGGCTCGTGACTGTACGACGTGAGGTAAAAGTCCTCCGAGAGCGGGGACGGACTGTAGTAGTAGCGCTCCGAAACGTGGTACTTCCCCCGCCTCCCGGTCGGCGTTTCCGGGAAGCCGATCTCGGGCGTAAGACGCTCGATGCAGTCCAGCGTGTCCTCCGAGGTTTCCGGGTCGAACCGCG
>JAFTCU010000317.1 GCA_017454585.1 Thermoguttaceae bacterium
GTCCGGGTTGAAGATCCCGCGGTCGCTCAGGCCGTCTTTCAGAAGGAGTTCGCTGACGAGCGGTTTCAGCTCGCGGCGGAGCCAGAGGCCCATTTTCTCGTACGGCTGGTAGCCTTTCACGCCCAGTTTGGCGAGGATGCGCTGCTTCAAACCCGCGAATTTCTGGAAAATCGCCGGCGCGCCAATGTACGTGCCCGTGTTCACGTTTTTGACCTTCAGGAAGTCACGGCGCCACTTCTTCAGGAGGAAATACTGGATCGTTTCGCCCATGCGGAAACGGGACGGAAGACGGAAAAGCGCCTCCTCCAGTTCCCGGTCGAGGAACGGCAAACGGACGTTCACGAACGAGTCGAATTTTCGCATCGAGAGCGGAATTTCGCGGAAGACCCGCTGGGCGAGGTAAAGCCTCCAGATTGCGTTTTCGCGCTCCGAGTCGCCGCCCACGTCATCCAACGCGGAGTTGAGCGATTTGCGGGCCATTTCCGTGCATTCCAAACGTGAAATCCCGCGCAAAAGGTCGGTCTGAACACCATCGAGCATAAACGCCTGCAGGTGCTGAAACGCCCAGATCTTCGGCGAAAGCGTCCCTTCCGCCATAGATTTGCGGTCTGCTTCTTTCATCGAAAAAGCGTACGCCTTGCTCATGTGGAACAGTTCGCCGGCGTGACCACGCAGGAGGGTTTTGAGGCCCTTTTCGCGGTAAAAGTTCAGAGTTGGGATCACGATGCTCGAGGAAAGGTACTGGCCGTCCGTCAGACGCACCATTTCGGTGAGCGCGTCGTCGTAATTCTGAAGGAAATCCGTGTTCAGCTCGTAATTGAAGTGGTTCGTCCCGGCCCGCTCCGCCAGCTCCGTCGCGAGCCGATGGTCGGCGCTTCCCGGAACGCCCAGCGCCACGGAGGTCATTTTCCCCTGGAGTTCCGGGGGGATCATCCCCAAAACGGACCGCGCGTCCAGACCGCCCGAGAGCGAAATCCCCAGCCCGGTTTCTTCGTCATTTTCGGAGAGCGGAAAGCCTTGCGTCTGCGCCAGGACGGAGTTCCGAAACGCCTCGGCGACTTCCTCGACGGAGCTTTCGACGTTTCCGGCTTCCGGGGAACTCATCGGGAACGTGAAGAAACGGTCCTTCGTCAGTTTCCCGGTTTCAGCCTCCCACGAGTAAAACCCGGCCGGAGGAAGGAGTTCCACGCCCTCGACGCTTGTGCGTTCGCGCAGGTATTGCCCCCACGTGAAGAAATCGACCAGGGCCTCCCGATTAAGGGACCGGCTCACGTCCGGGCACTGCAAAAGGGTTTTGATCTGCGGCGCGAAAAGAAACCCATCGGGCGTTTGAGTCCAGTAGAGCGGCCGGGTTCCGAACAAGTCACAAAAAAGAGTTAATTTACGGGCCGCCGCGTCCCAAACCGCGGCCTGGAAACGGCCATTTACCGTCGCGAGGAACGACTTGCCGCCGGTCAGAAATCCATCGAGCAGAAAATCTGCTGGGGAAACTCCGGCAGGAACGTTGAAAATCTCACCGTAGAACGCGAGGGTCGAAGTCTCGCGTGTCACGCAGTTCCCCAGCCCCGACAGACCACAGGCCGCCAGATTCTGATCAGAAACGGCGGTTTCATACCACGGATGCAACCGGGCGAAACGAAGCATTTCGGGGAAAATTCCTGCCTTGGGGGAACCGACGAAACCTAAAATTCCTGCCATTGCGTTTCCTGCCTTGTACGTTGGTTCAAGTCAAATGACTTCTGGAGTTCATCATTGATTGTACGTTTCGGTTCTTTCCCGAATCGGTTTTTTGGCTTCGTAATTGGCCTTTTCTTCGGCGAGTGACTCGTGGATATTCGGGTCGTTTTCTGTTTGTTTGAGCCCTTCATCAATGGTTTTCAGGGCCTGATCAAAATCACCGGTTTCCGCGTACGCAGCCGCCAGAGTGCTGATGTAAGTCGGCATAGGAGAGAGTTTCACGGCCTTTTGCGCAAGCTCGATCGCCCGTTTGCCGTCCCGGACAGAATCATCCGGCGAAGTCGCGAGCAGCCACGCCATATTATTCAGCACCAAAACGTCGGAGTCGTCCAACTTCAGGAATTTCTCGTAGTAAACTTTTGCCTCGGGATGCTTCCCGGCCATCAGATACCAGTTTGCCACGAATTGAAGGACGTATTTCCTGGTTTCCAGGAGTTGTTTTTCTTTTTCCTCGTCGTCCTTTGAAATCGACTTCAGAGCTTTCTCAACAGCTTTTTCAGCGTCAAGACCCAGTTTCAGACCGGTCTGGTACTCCTTCTTCTGGATGTAAATGAGCGCTTCCTGAACCATAAGTTCCGCGTTTTCAGGCTCTTCCTTCAGCCGCGCGTCAATTTCTTTCAGAGCCTCGTCAACTCTGTCAAGTCCCAGCAGCGTAGCGATTTTCAAATCCCAGGCCTGCTGAGAGAAACCATTCACAGAAAGCGCCTCTGAAAAATCTTCCAGGGCTTTTTCCGGTTTTTTTACCTCTAAAAGGAGCTGGCCGCGCAAAATATACAGGTTGGAATCGAGCGAATTCTGTTCCAGAAGCAAGTTCAGGATTTCGATCGACTCTTCAATTTTCTCTTCTGAAAGTAACGCCTGAAGTTTCAGCCGTAAAAGCCCTTCATTTTCCGGATCGGTTTTCAAAAGCGGTTCTGCTTCTTTCAGAACATCGTCCCAACGTTTTTGCTCGGCAAGAATTTCGACCCGAAACGCTTGCAGTTTGAAAAGTGCCGCGGCTTTTTCCGCCTCACGCTTTTTTACCCATTCCGCAGAGCCAGGTGTTCCTTCCGAGGCGGCATTTTTCGCTTCCCCGGATTCTTCCTCGTCTTCCTCCTCGGTGGCCTGGGGGACGTTCACGTCCAGTTTCTTCAGGTCATCGATCTGCTCGTTCAGGAGTTTCAGGGCTTCGTCGTACTTCTTCGTATGGATGAAAAGCAGGAGTTTCGAGTCACGGATCTGATCCTTAAGTTTGGGATTTACCTCCACGGCCTTTTCCATATCGGCCACAGCCTTATCGGGGGCGGTATCTACCTGAGTAATCGCGCGAGCCATCAGGGATTTCGCCAGCAGTTCCGGGTAGGGGTAACTGTCTTCAACCTTCAGAGCGGAATCAATTCCCAAGTCCAGAAAATCTTTTGCTTTCGGATTCGTGATAAGGACATTCCGGGTATTATCTTTATCATCTTTGGCGGGATTGGCGTAGTGTGTCATCCACGCGCTGCAAAGGTTCAAAGTCGGTTCCTTGGGTGACCAGGCCATTGCTTTTTCCAGGTTTTTCAAAATGTTTTCCGGGATGGATTTGAGCTGACGCTGCTGTTCCTGAGATAAAGAACTGAAACGGTCGGTGAGAAAAACGGCGTGCTGAATTACTGCGCGCAGGGTCATTTCGCGCACGAAATCCTGGTTTTCTCCCTCATTCGAGCGTTTTTCCATCTCGAAACCCAACTGGATGAAATTCTGCAGGTCATCCAGAGTTTCGATCATCACGCGGGCAAGGATCAACTCTTCCGGGAAGTGACTCGGCTTGATTTGCGGCACACGTTTCAGTGTTTTTGTCCACGGGAAATCCCCTTTTACATTCCAGTTCGGAGAAACCGGTTCGGGCTTCAGGGTTTTCAGGGATTCAAGCTCCACTTCCGCATCTTTGTATGAGATGGGGCCAAAAAGCACACAGACCGGTGAAACTGGAAGCGTTTGCTCCGAAAGAAACGTGAGTTTTCCCGTTTCGGGATGAACCTTAAAAAGCGTGACATTTTTGGAGTCCTGATTTGCCGCGATGAGGAAATTCCCGGTCGGCGAGATAGCAAAATGACGGGGATTTTTTCCATGGACTGGTACGACTTCGCGCAAAATGAGGGTTCCATCCATCGTAACCTTGAAACATGCGATGCTTTCGTCGCCGCGATTCGAAACGTAGAGGAAATTTCCATCAGGCGTACAAGCGATTTCCGCCGGGTAGTTGGGCTTTTCTGACTTTGATTCCGGCGAAAGGGTGGAAATGGTCTGGAACGCTTCCAGAGCGCCGTTTTTACGGACTTGAAATCCCGTTACCGTACTGGCCAGTTCATTGGCGGAATAAACCGTTTTTCGGTCTGGCAGGAAACAGAGATGCCGCGGTCCGCTTCCTGATTCACACTGCGCGAATGGTGGGTCATTGGGCGTGAAGGCGCTTTTTACCGGATCAAGCTCATAAATCATGATTCGATCCGTACCGAGGTCCGGGACGTAAAACCGGTTACCCGCCCCAAATTTTACACTGTGCGGATGAGCTTTTTCCTGCCGTTTCTCATTGGGGCCTTTCCCTTCGAGAGCCTGGCGTTGGGTTTCGGCGCCGAGCGAGTGGTCTTCCTTCAGTTGGAAAAGGGCGAAGTCCGAGGAGGAATAATTCGCCGTTAAAATATTTTTACCGGACGGGTCCAGCGTGAGGTGACAGAGCGATTTCCCCAATTCTGAGAGTATATTCAACTCGGTCAATTTGGGAAACTCGGTCGCTTGGCTCAGGTCCGAAACACTGAACGCGGCCAGGGAGTCATATTTCTTGCCGCAAACAGCATACAAAAAATGAAAATCCTTCGAGAAAACCAGAAATCCCGGATTGGAAACCTCTGCGGCCCGTTCCGGCTTGGAAAGTGTTTCCGCGTGTTCATTCAGAACGGATGTATAAATTCCCGGCTCTGCCGAGTCTGCATCATAGGAGCCGAAAAACACACGAAACTCTTCCGCAGCCACTGGCAGCAATGCGCTCAATAAAGTACCGATGAAAAGAAATGCCGATATAATACTGTTTCGTTTCATTATAAGGAAATCTCCCAAAGGATTGATAGTTAAATAAAAAGGTTTTTATTAATTATAGATGTTTTAGAATTTAATGCAAGGGTGGGAACCTGGGAATTTTGGAGATTTTTTCTGGAATCTTTCAGATTAATCGGGGTTTGAAAGAAACAAGGGGCCGGCTTGACGTGAAGCTGCCCCTTGTTTTCATAAACATTGAAGGTTGCACGGAAAATCAACCCCTTGGAGTTTACATTTTTGCACCAATAATCAGGCCGATTCCGGTCACGAAGCAGATAAACATCACAAAGAGCAGTTTCCCCGTTCCTTTCGGAGCTTCCCGGAACTCACGCCAGATGAACACGCCCCAAATCGCAGCGACAAGTGTCGCCCCTTGGCCAAGTCCGTAAGAAATGGCAGGCGAAGCCACCCCGGAAGCGATGACGTTCAGTGTCATTCCAACCGCCCAAATGGAACCGCCGATCCAGCCCCAGAAATGTTCTTTGAAGGAACCGCGGAAGAACGCGAACGGCGAAACCGGTTCACCTACGAACGGTTTGATCTGGAAGAACGTGACCACGAGGAAACTGCTGAGGAAAATCCCCAATGCGAACACGACGTTTGCGCTGTACGGAGTCAATTTTCCGGCCTGAAGTACTGCGTTTTCCTGTGCCAGGTTTGCGTAGGTGAGTGCCACGGTTTCCGTTCCGACCTCCACTTTCGCCAGCGAAGCCGCAACGAAATAGTAGAAAGTACTCATTAAAACACCGCAGATGAGCGCGAGGATCAGGCCCTTGGCTTTGCTCGCTCCCGATTGTTCCGGTTTGGGAAGTTTCCCGTAAGCCAAGGCATTGATCACGATCGCGAGTGCCACGAGCCCCACGCCGCCGGCGAGAAGCGCTGGATTACCGGCCTGGTCCGCGAAGTAGTTCAACGCCACGCCGAGGATCAGCGCCAGGCCGATCCCAACCGGAAACGCAACGGCCATCCCTGAGATCGCGATTGCTGCGACGAGAAGCAGGTTCGCGATATTAAAAACGACACCCCCCAGGAAAGCCGAGCCAAGTGCGTTCGGAGACGCTTGTTGAATATCTGCGATAAATGAACGGCCTAATTCACCATTTGAGCCGAGCGTGAACGCGAAAATCAGGGCAGTAATCAGAACGCCCAGAACGTAGTCCCAGTAAAAAAGTTCAAAACGCCACGTTTTGCCAGCGGCTTTCTGGGCATTTCCCCACGATCCCCAGCAGAGCATCGTGATAAAACAAAAAAGGACCGCGATCGGGTAACTTTCAAGCAAAAACATAAAATGACTCCATAACGGTGGAAGGAAGCTGAAGGAAAAACTCAAAAAAAAGAATCTGGCCCACCAGATTCTTTTTTATATTGTAAATTTACGTACTGTGTTGATTTGTTCGTGTAAAAAATCAACCACCCGGATTTTCTTCCAAATCCAAAAAGACCCGGTGCGAATTACCCGGAATAAACGGTTCAATGTAATGCGAACCGGCCGAGAAACTTGGCATTGTATATATTATTTCGTCACCACGTCCATCATAAGAGACTTGAACTTCCGCTGACGGAGAAATAATGTAGGATTTATTATTATGCAAGATTGCGTCCGCGACTTCAGTCGTTTCAATAATTAACGAGTCGCGAATCGACGCAACAGCACCAATAATACCAACTAACAAGAGTGAGAACAGGACAATCCACTCAAAAGTGATGACTCCTCTTTTCTTTTTTTTCATTATTAAACTCCACTCTGGGGATAAATAAGAATTGCAAATTTCACTACCTTCCTGTCTATCGTAAAAAAATGTCAGAATTATTTAGAAATAATTCAGGCTTCGTATTATTTGCTTTGTATGAATTATAAGAGGCAATTCCAGATAATTCGGAGCGCATCGTCCCCTCTACGCCCCGAAAATTCTTCGTAATCGGAAAACTCAGGCCAAATCCCGATCCTCGAACAAAATCAAAGCGAAGAAAAGTGCCGCCAGAGAGTACAGGAAGCAATAGGCCAGTGCGCCGAGCAGGTATTGGGTCGAGACGGTCGCCCCCCCGCCAACGGTCGTTTCCAGGTTAAAGTAGGTCAAAACCGGCAGAACTGCCGAAAGCAGATTCCCCAGAAAACCCGCTATCTGGAATTGTCCTATGGAGGATTTTACCATTTGAGGGATCAAATGCCCCAGCGCATAAATCGTCGTGCAAAGGATCAGGTTTGGAACCATGGGAAGGCGCGTCGCCAACGCAACCGTCACGGCGGTCATCATCACGATTTCCATGAACGAAAGGGCCAGCCCCGGTACGGTCGTCTGCATTGATTCAAGGCAAGCCTCCGTAAGCGGTTCCTCCTTGCACTGTTCACGAGCGTCGTGGACCATCTTAAAAGCGCACGTCGGCATAAAAAGGGTGCTTAAAGCCGTGAAGAAAATCGAGACACCGAGAATAATCCCAAGGAACTTTCCTATGAGGAGCTGACGCCGGCTGATTGGTTTGGAAAGAAGCGTCAGCGCCGTCTTTTCCTCGATTTCTTCGGAAATAGCCACTCCCGCTGACCAGACCGCCAGCAAAATGCCCAGGACTTTAATGATGGTCATACTTTGGGACTTCATGATTTTTACGTCTTCGCCAAGCGTATTATAAGGTATCCACGGGAAAATCAGGACCGCCATCACTCCGATGATCATGAGAATTGAGAAAATAGGCTGTTTCATGACGCTGCGGGCTGTATTTCCTGCGATCGCGGAAAGACCTACCATCGCGCGGGTAAAATGAAGTTTCAGCAGAAGCCAGATCACCAATGGAATCGAAAGCGCACCAAGGAGGTAAAGCCCCACAAAAGAAAAAGTCTGGAAATTAAACCAAATCCAGTGATTAACGGCCAAAATCGGCGAAAAAGTGAAGTCCGGCATTTTTTTCTTTCTGAGTTGCTTCTGATGAACGAGAATACGCACGTAAAGCCCATTTCCAACATTTTACCCAAATCTCAAAAAAATGCAAGGGTGAAAAATTACTATTGACAAAAATTTCCAATAAAAATAAAATCAACACGAAGAAAAATACAGAAATTTCATTTTTCCGAAAGACCGTTTATGATGAAATCAATTTCCGGCCTGAATTTTGCGCTCGTTTTCATTTTTCTTTTAGCGGTGACATCCGTGCGGGGAGAATCACCGAAGCAAACCGTGCTTTACGCTTCCCAGGCGCCGCTTCTGGAACAGAATCCCGGTGCGGAACCCATGCCAGAACCACCGGCAGTACCCACGGCAAAGGTTTCCAAAAGGTACATCGCCCTCCTGAACGGCTCCATACTTTTCGGAGACCTGAAACTCATTGGGGATCAGTACGAAATCACGACAGAAACGGGGACGGTGGTCATTCCGCAGAACCGGGTTTCCCAAATTGCCGAATCTCTGCGCCAGATTTACGATTTCAAAGCCTCGCAGGTTTTTGTGAACGATCTGGAAAAACGATGCGAGCTTCTGCGCTGGTGTTTTCAGTACGAACTGGTAAACGAGGCAGAGGAGCAACTGGCACTTTTGAAAAAATACGCGCCGGATCATCCCATGGCCGAGGTTTTTGACCGACGATTGACTTTTCTGAAAAACAAAAAGGAACGTGAGGCGCTCGCATCGGAAAACCCGGAAGCAGAATCGACTGAAGAATCCGCGCACAATCAAACCGGCCCGACCTATGCGGAACTCCAACGTTTTGCCGCGTCGATCCCGGAAGAATCCATTGAGGTATTCCGCAAGAAAGTCCAGCCGATCCTTCAAAAGAACTGTATGATGGCCGACTGCCACGGTCCGAACACGGAAACTCCGTACCGTTTACTGCGGATCCATCCCAAAATGGGACGCGGCGAGATACTGCAAAATCTCTACGCTTCCGTTCAGCAGATCAATCTTGCTCAGCCGGAGCAAAGTCCGCTTTTGCGGAAACCTGTGACGCCGCACGGAAACGATGGCCGGACGGTTTTTGTGAATCAGGACTACGCCACGTACCAGATACTTATTGCGTGGACTTACCTGGTCGCTCGAAATCAATACGTCATTCCGCGCGATCGTCTGCTTCCGCCTCAGCCGGGCGCGCCGGTTTTCACGCCGACCCAGCGTGGGCTGGTGCGGATTTCAAGCCATTCCGCTCCGGTTCAGGTTGGCCCTTGCCAAATGTGGGGCGTGGATCCAAGCCTTTACCCGCAAAACCTTTACCCGGAATGTTACCCGCGAAATCAGGCCCCAAACGGTGCGTACGTCGCAGGTGGTGTAGTGGCTCCGGGAGTGCCTGCAGCCCCGCAGGAACCGCAAATCAAACTCGTTCTTTCGAAATCCGAAGAAGACGAGGAGCCGCTTGAGAGTCCGGAAAACGCCGCGGCCAGCGAGCCGGAAGTCCTTCCTGCCGCCGCCGAGACGGACGAGGAAACCGAGTCGGAGGCCGTTCAGCAGGTTTCGGGCGAGGATGAGAAAAAGCCGAAACCCCGAAGAGGAAAGACCGGGACGGACTGGAACGCGGTTTTGAGTTCCTTTGGCGAGGCGCTTGGGGAAATGCCTCCAGAGGAAAAAAAGGCCCCACAGCCTGCAAACAGTGCGCCCGCTGAAACTGCAGCGCCTGCCGCCGAGCCAGCGGTGATTTACACGCCGGGCCAGAACACGGCACAAAGCGCTTTCTACGCACCGGGGCAAAGCACGAACGAAGGCCCCGTTTACGCCCCGGGCCAAAGTTCCATCAGCCGGGTTTACGCTCCCGGGCAGTCGAGTGCCGAGAAACTGAAGCGAGGAAACGTCAGCGCGGGCCTCACCGCCTCGCCGATCCACGCTCCTGCGCCGCAGTCACCGGCTGAATTAATGCGTGGCCGCGATTCTGTCCAGCACGGCGGCGGGTCGTACACCTACGGCGCTTCCGGCACGAGTGAAGGCTCAAAAGCCGCCCCGGCCCAGACGCGTACGCACGTTTGGGAGCAAATGCTCGAAATGCAGGGCGGACTACAGCAGCCCGGGAATGAGTAAGACGCCTCACGAAAGGAACTGATCATGGCCCCAAAAACGACCATCGCGCTGATCTATGATTTTGATAAAACCCTCTGCACCCGGGACATGCAGGAGTACGGGTTCATCCCCAATATTGGCGTGAAGGCCAAAGACTTCTGGAAACGCTCGGCAGAACTGACGGCCGAGTTGGGCATGGATTCGATTTTGGCCTACATGTACACGATGGTCCGCTCGGCCCAGGCCGCCAGAAAAGCGATCCGGCGGGA
>JAFTCU010000318.1 GCA_017454585.1 Thermoguttaceae bacterium
CCTTCAGCGGGCGGTTCTGGTACGTGAACGTCCACTCGACCTTCAGCCCCAGCGGCGCCATTTCAGTCTGCTGCGCCAGATCCGGCCCCCACGCGCGGACCGAGTCGGGCGTTTTCAGGCCGAGTGCCCAAAAAACGAGGTCCATGTAGTGGCATCCCATGTCGCCGAGGGTCCCGGAGCCGAAATCCCACCACCGACGCCAGTTGGACGGGTGGTAGATTTTCGAGATGTACGGGCGTTTGGGCGCGTCCCCGAGCCAGAGGTCCCAGTGCAGATTCGCCGGGACGGGGTCTTCCCGGTCGGGCCGGACGGAGGTTCCGCCCCAGCCTTTCCCGCACCAGAGATGAACTTCCTGGATCTCGCCGATCCCGCCCGACTGCACGATCTCCACCACGCGCCGGTAGTTCGGGGAGACGTGCATCTGGTTCCCCATCGAGGTGATGAGGTCCTTTTCGGCCGCCTTGCGCGTCATTTCCCGGACTTCTTCGATCGTGTGGGCGAGGGGTTTCTCGCAGTACACGTGGATCCCGTAGTCCATCGCCTTCATCGCGATCGGGAAGTGCGTGTGGTCGGGCGTGCAGATGATCACGGCGTCCAGTTGGTCGTGAAGCTCGTCCAGCAGCGTTCTGTAATCGGTGTAGCGCCTCGCCTCGGGCCGGCATCGGTTCATCGCGCGGGTCAGGGCTTCCTCATCCACGTCGCAGATGGCGATGACATTTTCGGAAAGGGCCCCTCCGAGTGTTTCTTTCCCGCGGCCTCCAACGCCGATGACCGCGATGTTGAGCTTTTTCTGTTCCATAACCACTTGCTCGTTCAAAAGGATACATTACAATCTCTTCTATTTTGCCGTAACCCTTGGGTTTCGTCAAGTCACTCCCCGAAGAAAAAGACGAAAAAAAGGAAAATTTTCATCTTTTTTCCAGAGGTTTCGCTTGAATCTTTGTGAAAAAGTGGTTTAATAGAATGGTTCGGAGGAACGGTGACGCGCCGTTCACTGCCGTTTCCTTTTTCACTTCGGGGCAAACCCCGCTCGTACACCCATGCGATGGTTTCCTTTTTTCACGAATGTTCCCCGGCGGATACTGAACATCGTCCTTCCACTGCGCTGCGCGTACTGTGGACGCCTGAGAGATTTTCGGTTGGAGGAGCAGAAACCTTATACGCTCGGCGGGCATCGTTTTCACCCGGAGTGGGATCTTTGCGAGGAATGTACGGACCTGTTCTGGCCGGTGGTGGAAGAGTTTTGCCCGAAGTGCGGCGCGTTCGTGAACAGCCGGGACGTGACGCAGCGCCGCTGCAAACGCTGCGAGGGGCGGAATTTCTGGTTCGACCACGTGCTTCCGATGGGGCACTACCAGAATGACCTGCGCACGGCCGTCCTGATGATGAAAAAACGCAGTTCGGAAAGCCTCGCAAAGACCCTCGCGCGGATTTTCTGCGAGACGCATTGGTTCCCGCTTCGGGGCCTCGACGTTCACGTCATTGTGCCCGTTCCGATGCATCCGTTTTATCTGTGGGTCCGAGGGATAAACGATGCGCGGGTGATTGCCGGGGAAATCTCGAAGTTCATCAAAGTCCCCGTGAACGATCGCCTGGTTCGCTGCTCGCGTCTGACGCTGGCCCAGCGGGCGGTTCGGATGAGTGAACGGGCGAAAAACGTCCGCGGAATGTTCACGGCCTACGACTCCGAGCCGGACCGGACACGGTGGCTTGGCAAACGCGCGCTGATCGTGGACGACGTGATGACCACCGGCTCCACCGTGAACGAAGTCGCCCGGATACTCAAGTCGGAGTACGGCTTTTCCCGGGTTTTCGTCGTGGTTTTGGCCCGGGCGCGGGGGAAAATTCAGCTCCAGGTACAGGGCGTGACGGAAATCGACGTCGATCCCCACGAGAAAAAGCCGTTCAACAGGACGTACACCGTGTACCGCCGCGGCAAGGAACCGAACGTAAAAGAGAAAAAGATCCGAAATTTCAATGATCCCGGGCCGCGCGGCCTGAAACTGCACCGGCCGGGAAACAAAAAGAAAAAAAAGAGAAAATCAGGGTCTTCTGAATAAATGGAAATTCGAGGGACCTCAAACCCTTTCCCAGGAGTGAGCTCAGCCTGATTCAAACTCCGATTTAAACACGGATTTTCACGGATTAAAAGGATTTCCACCGATTATGTAAAGAGGTTTTCAAGTGTTTTTTTGAGTTTTTAGCTCAAATGAAACGAAATCCTTTTAATCCATTAAATCCGTGGAAATCGGTGTTTAAATAAAAGGTCGAACTGAAACGGGCCTGATGTTTAGAATGGAAGGTTTTGGGGGACTTCCTTAAAAAGTAAATTTTTGAATGGAGTGCAAAATGACCGAACCTCCCACGATCCGAATCGGGACCCGGGCCAGTCAGCTCGCGCTGTGGCAGGCACATTGGTGCGCCGGAAAACTCCGTGAAGCGGGTCTTCAGGTCCAAATCGTTGAAATGACCGCGTCGGGCGACCGGCCGGAAACGTTCAGCCAACCCATTGCCACAGGTGGCTCGCAGGGAATTTTCACCAAAGAAATTCAGGAGGCGCTGCTCGAAAATCGGGTCGATGTGGCCGTGCACAGTCTGAAGGACCTTCCGACCGAAACGGTTCCGGGGCTTCAGCTCACGGCCGTCCCTGAGCGTGCGCCGGTCGAGGACGTTTTGGTTTTGGGGCGTTCCGAACAAACGGCGGCGAAAATCCCGGTTCCGCCGTGTTCTCTCGCCGACCTTCCGGATGGCGTCACGTTGGGGACTTCCAGCCTACGCCGCCGGGCGCAGCTTTTGGCTTTTGCCCGGACGCATGGGAAAAACTGGTCGATCCAGAGCGTGCGCGGGAACCTGAACACACGCTTCCGGAAGCTCGATGAAGGCCAGTACGACGCGCTGATCCTCGCCCGGGCCGGCGTGGAACGGCTCGAAATGGCGGACCGGATCACGGCGGTTTTGCCCCTTGAGGAAATGTTCCCGGCCGTCAGTCAGGGGGCACTGGGGGTCGAGACCCGGGCGAATGACGCGAAGACGAACGAAATCGTCCGAGCCGTCCTGAACGCTCCGACGGTTTTCGGCTGCGTGACGGCGGAACGCGCTCTGCTCAAGGCCCTGGACGGCGGTTGCGCGACGCCGATCGGCGGTCTGTGCCGGTGGTCAGAAAATCCACGAAAGGGCGAAGACGAAAAAGACACCGGGGCGTTCACGCTTCGCGGGCGGGTCATCGCGCTGGACGGGCGTTTGGTTCTGGAAGACGAACTCAGCGGAAAAGACCCGGTGGCGCTCGGGAAGGCCCTGGCGCAAAAACTCATCGCCCGGGGCGCAGGCGAACTGGTTCGTGAGGCCCGAGGCTTGAAGTGAAAGGCGGTAAACGAAAATGATTCTGGAAATCCCCGAAATCGCGGGTCTGGATTCCCGCAAAAGTATTCTGCGCATTCCGCCGGAAGTGGACGTTCCGCTCACGCCGCGGGTCCGGCGGATCATCGATACGGCGGAGTTTCGGCGCCTGGCCTCGGTGCGTCAGCTGGGTTTCGTCTCGCTGGTTTATCCCGGGGCGATGCACTCACGCTTCGAGCATAGTCTCGGCGTCTTTCGGCTCGCGGCGATCCTGCTGAAGCAAATGGCGCACGATGCGGATTTCGTCCGGATCGTTCCGACCGAGGCGTGCGAACTGTTCCTTCTGACCGCGCTTCTGCACGATCTGGGGCACTACCCGTACGCGCATCTGATTGAGGACCTGCACCTTGGGATCCCGTCGCATGAGGAGGAAATTTCCCGGTTTCTGCTGGACCCCGACTGCGAGGTTTCCCAAATCATCCGATCGGACTGGCGCGTTTTCCCGGAGGACGTTTTGTACCTGCTGGCGGGGAAAAAGCCGGCCGCCCCGACGCTCCTTTCGGAGAATTTCACGCTTTACAAACTGCTATCCTCCATCCTTTCCGGCCCGGTCGATATTGACAAGATGGACTACCTCCAGCGCGACAGTCTGCACGCCGGCGTCCCGTACGGCCGGAATTACGATCAGGAGCGCCTTCTGGCGAGTCTCTGCCTGAACGAGACCCGCGACGGGCTGGCGATCTCGTCGAAGGGAAAGACCGCGGCCGAACTGCTGGTTTTCGCCCGGTATGTGATGTTCAGCGAGGTCTATTGGCACCACACAGTACGCAGTGCGACCGCGATGTTCCAGAGGCTTTACTTCAACCTGCACCAGATCGAGGGGATGAAGCTGAACGAGAAGATCCGGAACGCAAGCGATTCCGAGGCGGCGCTTCTTTTTCGGGAGCAGAACACGCCGCTGGCCGAGGCGCTTTTCGGGCCGAAACGGTTTCTTTACAAGCAGATCGCCGAGTTCAACGCGTACGATTTCCCGGAAATTTACGGGCAGATCGCGCGGCGGCCGTACACGGAGCTGAAAGAGATCGGGGAGCGGCTGGCCGCGTCTCTGCCGGGGGTAGAGGCGGATGAAATTCTGATCGATGCGCCGTCACAGACCCGTGAGATCGAGTTCCGAGTCACGATCCGCACCGCGCCGGGAATTTTCCGGCCTCTGAAAGAAGTCTCGCCGGTTGTGCGCGCCCTGGCGGTGGAACAGTTCGACGATCAGGTGAAGCGGGTCCGAATTTACGTTCACCCCAGACTGGTAGTGCGGAAAGAAGAAATCGTGGAACGATTTGTATCGAGTAATTACGGGGACGACGCTGGAAACGTCGTCCCTGTAGTTTAACGTTACTTTCTGGAGCGTTTCCAAGTGAGCATTGCGCCAAATCCTAAAAGAAGCAGTGCCCACGTGCCCGGTTCCGGGAGGGAATTCGCCGAACCGAAAATCACGGAATCGGTCCCGAGCATCCAACCGACGAGATCGTTCCGGCCAAGGATCCTGACGTTCAGCGCGTCGGATCCCAGGTCGCTGATTTGCAGCGTGTAAACACCAGAGGGATCGAATTGGTCGGGATACACCAGATTCAGGGCCAGGGTCGCCGAACTGCCGTAAATCGGCGTTCCGGAAGCGAAGTTGATCTGGTCGATCTCGTTCTGGGAGAAAACGTCCAGAACGAGCTGGCCGTTCAGCTCGAGCTTGTCCGAGCCGGTGATCGTGAGCGTTTCCGCCTGCGTTGGGTTGATCGTTCCGACCTGCAGCGAGCCGGAAGGCGTGACCGTCAGCGTCTTGGAAGTGTCGATGGCCGTCGCGTACAAATCGCCGCCGGCGAGGGTGAACGTTCCGGTATTTTTGAGGGATTGGACCTGCATTTTGGCGGTTCCGCTCAGCTCGGTCGTGGAAAGGGCGTAGTTTTCATACGCGTTGAACGTTGACGTTCCGCCGGACTGCAGAACGGTCGCGGGGTGCCCGTCGCCGTTCCCGTTTTTGAAGGTCGGAGCCTGCAGCGTTCCGCCCGTCATTTCGAGCACCGAGTTATCCGCGCCGATTCCCCACGCCAGACCGGAGTTTCCGCCGCGGGAAATGACCGAGGCGTTATCGGCGATCAGAATGTGAGTTTTGGCGCTCATCGCGGCCCACCACTCATTGCATGAGAACGTGCTGTTTCCTTTATAGACCATTTCCAGCGCGTAATCCTTTCCTTCCGGGACCTTGGCGTAATTTCCTTCGTCATTGGAGCCGCCCCAGTAGTTTCCGCTCACGTAAACGTCCGCGTTTCCGTCGAGCGTCATATTAAAGTAGCCCGGGCCGGAGTAATTGCTTACATCATTCCCGCGGAACGGGATGAACGCGCCGCTGACGTTCAGCTTCGAGTCGCCGCTCATGTTCAGCGTGGCGGAAGCGGTTTCGCTGGACGCCGAGTTATACGCCGGGTAAAACGCGCCGGTAGTTTTCAGGTTGGCGGTTCCGCTGAGGTTCATCTCGGCATTGCCTCGGGTCGCCACGCGGAATTCCTTCGTGATGAACTCGCCGCCGGAAAGGTCCATGGTGATGGAGGACCCCGCCGCGCGTGCCGCTTCCACGTCCACGGTGGATTCAAACTTTCCGCCGGACTGCGTGACGGTCACCGCGCCCGTATTACTCGCCATGTTGGCGGAGGTCGAAACGGTGAGGGTCCCGTTCTGGATGGTCAGCGCCGCAGACCCAGTGTTTCTGCCGAGGTCCAGGCTGCCGACGTTCAGCTTCGCGGATTCACCGTTGAGCGTGATCGTTCCGGTGCCGGCTCCGTTGCTGACGTTCAGGGTCGTAATGTCCGCGGTCCC
>JAFTCU010000319.1 GCA_017454585.1 Thermoguttaceae bacterium
CTAACTGCTCGACCACATTTCCTGCGAATACGTCTTTGACGACGGCGTCCGCATGATGATGAAGACCCTATTCATGCACAACACGTGGACCTCTTTCCGTGCCGTGATCCAGGGATCCAAAGTCTCCGCTCTGCTGGGCGAAGGCGAGCACAATCCGCGCATTTTCAAGGGCTACCACCAGGTCCCGGAAGACGTCGTCTGGAAAGCCCCGACCCCGTGGAACGACTCGTACCAGGAAGAGCACAATCGTCTGGCGAAGATGATCCGTCAGGATCTGCCGAGCGAAGACGTCGATTTCTGCCTGAAGTCCTGCTTCACCGGCATCATGGGCCGCATGGCGATGGAATCCGGCCAGGCCGTCGATTGGGATACGGCATGGAATTCGACCTACGCCCTTTGCCCCGACCTCGACAATCTGGACTTCAACGGCCCGAGCTACATCATGCCGAACGAAAACGGCGAGTACGAATCGTGCAAGCCGGGCCTTCCGCAGTGGAAGCGGTTCTAGGATCCGTCCTTTGAATTGATTGGTTTTTAAAAAGAGGCGAGAGAGGAAGGTTTTTCGGAACGTTTCCTCCCTCGCTGTGAAATTGGACGCGGGGCGTTCTTTGCGACCGTCCGGAATCTCACTTGAATTAAAGGCTCACCGATGCGTTTTTCTCGAATCTTTTTGTGCGTTTTCTCTTTTTTTCTCACCCTCTGCGTTTATGCGGCAGAACCGTTTGAACTCCTGGATTCCGACGTTAAACCGATCGAAAAGTGGTCGGTGAAACAAAATGTCCAGCTCACATGGAACGCGGAGGCGAAAACCCTCTCCGTCTCGGTCGAGCCGCAGGAGTTTCGTTTCGGCTGGCTTCAAATCCCGCTTCCGGCCGTTGATTATGCGCCGATCGCCGGGATATACGGCCAGTTCCGCGCCCCGAAGGAGGACCGGACGCGGCACGCGCTAGTAGCCGATCTGCTCTTTCCGGTTTCGGGAGGCAAGACCGCCTACTACGCCCAGGACCTCGGCCAAAGCACCGACTCGCGCGGGGAGTGGATCGAGTTTTACCTCCCCATCGACGGTTTCCTGCCGTTGCGTGACACGACTCAGCCCCGTGTGACGCCTACCCTCCTGAAACAGACCGCCCTGCTGGAGCTTCAAATCGGAAAAGTTGAGGAACCGACCATGGTCGAGTACCGCGCCCTGCGCCTCGTGACGAAGGAGGAAGCCCAAACGCTCGTCCGCCGGGTGAACCGGATGAAATTCGCGCGTCAGCTCAAAACGGAATCCGAGCTGGAAGAAGGGGTCCACCCGCGTTTGCTCATGCACGGGAAACGGCTCGAACGCCTGCGCAAAATGGCGGCGGAAAAGGACCCGGCAATGGTCCGTCTGCTCCAGCTCGCCGAGGCAACCAAGCAGCGCACCGACCCGGAAAACCCGTTTGAGACGGTTTTCAGTTTCGAGAATCAGGCCGACGTGACCGCCCACCGGAACCGCGGACGCTTTGAAGGGACGATCAATCGGGTCGTGGTCCCGTTCGAGACGCTCGCCGCCGCGGCGATCATCACGAAAAACGACGAACTGGGCCGCACCGCCGCCCGGATCCTCGTGAACATGGCGCGGACGCTCGACGTAAACTCCCCCGAGATCGGCCAAGGTTTCTACTACACGCGGACGTTCTACGTACGGGCCCTGGCGTTCGGCTACGACTGGCTTTACGACTGGCTCACGCCCGAGGAACGGCGCGACGTGAAAATCACGCTGCTGGGTTTCGTCCAGAATATTTACGACCACTCCTGGACCGACTCGTGGGGCAGGCACCCGCTCAGCCGCGTCTGGAACTGGGACCCGGGCCTGGCCGCGTGCGCAGGGCTGGGCGTTCTGGCGATGCACGGCGAGACGCTCACCGCTGAGGAGGCGATGCTCATCGAATTTCGCCGCCACTTGCGCGACTACCTGACGTTCGGCGTGGATTTTGACGGCGCGTGCCACGAAGGCCCGAGCTACATCAGCTACGGGATCGGCGCCGGCGTGCAGTTTGCCGAGTGCCTGCGCGATCTGGACTACGGCGACCTTTTTCTCGAAACGAACTGGCACATCATCGCGCCGTGGCTCGTCGCGGAAATGCTCCCGAACAAACGGCGGTGGAACAATCTTTCGGACTGCAATCACGGCGTCCCCGCCGGTTCCCCCTTCTACGCCTACACGTGCGGCCGGCTCGCAGAACTGGCTCAGACCGATCCCGTGCGCCCGAGCGAGAAGATCCTCCCGCAAGCCAAAACCACCCGGGGGCTCGATTACGCGCAGCATTTCCGGGAATTTCCGGGTGAACGCCGGCTAAGTTACGGCGCCTTGGCCGAACTGATGGGTTGGGCGTGGAACATCGAGCCGACGGCCGTGGACCCGGAGAAATTCACCGACGCGCCGATCCTCGCGTACGTCCTTTTCTTCAAGCCGTGCCCCGTGGCGGAGGACCCGGGAAAGTACCTCCCCGAGTCGCAGTTCTTCCGCGGCCGCGGGATGGTCGTTTCCCGTGAATTCGGCTACGGCCCCGACGCGTACCATCTCGCCGTGGAGGCCGGCCCTCACGCCTGCGGCCACGACCAGTCCGATAAAGGAACGTTCACCCTGCGCGCACTGGGGCAGGACTTCATCATCGATTCCGGCTACGGAAACGACGGCGAGAAATTCAAGAGCGGAAGTAGTTTCGCGCATAACGTGGTCCTGATCGACGGAGCCGGCCAGCCGATGAACTGGCACAATAATTCAAACGGTGAGATCACCGGTTACTCGCACTCCGCGCAGTTCGACTGGATCCGGACCGACGCGAAAGCGGCGTGGAACTTCACGTTCGCCCGCTGGGCCGAGGAGCCGACCGGGATGGAAGTGGAACGTGCCGACCGCCACTACGTCTTTGTGCGCGACCAGAACGACGGGGTCCCGCCGTA
>JAFTCU010000320.1 GCA_017454585.1 Thermoguttaceae bacterium
CCAGGACGGCGAGGGGATGCAAACGATGCGCACGCTCGGCCGGAACATGGCCTGGGTCGTGAAGAACCTGAACCGCCCCGACGCCCTGCCCCGCCCTGCCGACGAGCCGTGGCAGCCGACGAACTTCATCCGGTAAGAAATAAAAAACAAGGAGATAAAGCATGAACAGACGTGAATTTATCGGTTCGATAGGGGCGGCGGCGTTGATGTCGTCCGTCATTACGAAGGTAAACGCGGAAGACGAAGATGCGATTGCCGTATGGAACCGCGAGACGGAACTCGTCGCACCGAAGGATTACAAGGAGTATCTCCTCGACGGCAACACACGGGGTTTTACGTCGCTGAAGAAACTTGAGGCGGCATTCGAAAAGGTGATGCGCGAGGTGAAAGAGACGGTCGTGACCGGTGATACGCCTGCCGTCTGGAGCGTGTACAACATGGGGTATATCGTCAAGACACGCGAATCGCTTTTCTCCATCGATCTGGTCCACCGGCGGGATTGGGAATTCGCCCCGATGCTCGACTTTGCGCTCATCACCCACAACCACGGCGACCACTGGCGGCAGGAATTCTACAGGCCGATGAACGGCGCGGGAAAGACGGTCGTTTCCAACTTCCTCGACAATTACGGCGTGAGGGACTGGAAAAAGGACGGCGGCTTTATCCGCGGCGTGAAGACGTTCAAGCTCAAGGACGTGGAGATCCGTACCTCGCTCATCGACCATAACGACTACCTGATCGACTTCACGACGGCGTTCGAGATCAAAATCGGGAACTTCATCCTCTACCACACCGGCGACAGCGGCCGCGGCACCGAGCCGAAACTTGAAACCGTCTGGGGCCGGCCTGACCTGTGGCTCTTCTTCCCCGGCTGCGGGATCGATACTGCCACGGCCGTGAAGAAGATCAACGCCAAGCGCATCGTCTTCGGCCATCTGTGGGAACTCGGCCATGCGCAGAACCATCGTGGCCGCCTCGACGAACAGCTGATCCGCCCGCGGCTCGTTTGGGCTAAAGAGGCCGGCTGCGAGGATGTGTCCGTGGCCTTCTGGGGCGACCGGGTTTTGTAAACATTTAGCCGCAAAGAAACAGGAGAAGAAATGATCTTCCAGTACGGCAAGAAAGAAATCGACTACCTCAAGTCGCGGGACAAACGGCTTGGGGAGGTCATTGACCAGATCGGGCGCATTCGCTGGGAGGTCGAGCCGGACCTCTTTGGGGCAGTCGTCCAGAACATCGTCGCGCAGCAGATCTCCGGCTCGGCCGCCTCGTCGATCCTCGGACGGCTCTGGGAGACGCTCGGCGCGGTCACGCCGGAGGCCGTCGCGAAAACCGACGTCCAGGCCTTCCGCGAGTGCGGCGTTTCGCTTCGGAAAACCGAGTACATCAAGGAGTTTGCCGACAAAATCGTGACGGGCGGGTTTGACCTGGCCGCCATCGCCAAAATGCCCGATGCGGAGGTGGTCAAGGCCCTCACGTCCCTGCGCGGGATCGGCGTGTGGACGGCTGAAATGCTCCTCCTTTTCACGCTTCAGCGTCCCGACGTGCTGAGCTTCGGCGACCTCGGCATCCATCGCGGCATGAGAATGGTCTATCGCCACCGCGAGATCACCCGGGCGCTTTTCGAAAAGTACCGCCGTCGGCTCTCCCCCTGCGGGAGCGTTGCGAGCCTCTACTTCTGGTCCGTCGCGGGCGGTGACATTCCCGGCCTCACCGACCCCGGAGCGAAAAAACGGCCGGTGAAAAAGGAGAAAGATTAGAACTTCTGGAACAGACGGAGGAACCCATGTTCAGACCCATGCGAAGGATCGGGCAGCAGCTCGACGATGCGGAGACGCTTGACGTGCTGAAGAACGCCCGGCGCGGGGTGCTGTCGGTCGTCGGCGACGATGGCTGGCCGTACGGCATTTGGCTCAACCCGCTCTATGAGGACGGGAAGATTTACTTCCACGGCTCGAAAGAGGGACACAAGATCGACGCGCTGAGGAAGGACTCCCGCGCCTGTTTTACCTTCATTGACGAGGGGGTGAAGGACCCTGGCGGCTGGGCTTTTACTTTCAGGAGCGTGGTCGTTTTTGGCCGGGTGGAGTTCGTCACGGACCAGAACGAGGCGATCGAAATCTCCCGCCGCCTCGCGCAGAGATTCAACCCGAGCGAGGCCGACATTGAGGACGAGGTCCAGCGTGCCGGTGCGCGGGTCCAGGTCTTCGCGCTCGTTCCCGAACACATCACCGGAAAGAGAGTGCATGAGGCGTAAGACCCCCCAAAAAAAGTCCAAATCAAGGTTCACGCCCAGCTCACCGTCGGCCCCAGCGATTATAGGCCCCGCGGATCAGGCGGATTAGGTGGATTCTGGCGGATTTTTAAATGAATTATTTAACCCTCAAGCCCCCTTGACGCGGTTCTCAAAAGTGATATACTGTACACTATAAAAAAGAAAATCAGGGGACCCCAATTAAATGTCTCGCGTATTGAGCACCGAAAAGATGCGGTGTTCGATACATTTCCGAAAACTTCGTGGTTTGAGGAGAAGATTTCTTTCAAATTGTTCCTGATGAAAGCGTGAAATTCGGCTTTAACCCAATCAAAAGGTGTAACATGAGTAACAGTACGAAAAAAATTTCGGTACTTGTAGAAGACGTTTCGAGACACGACTTGGTTTTGCCTGAAATGCAGAGGCGATATATATGGAAAAGTACGCAAGTCAGAGACCTCTTTGATTCGCTTTATCGAGGATACCCAGTCGGTTCCATTCTTGAATGGGAACCTTCAAACGGAGAAGATGGGCGTGACCTCGATGTTGGGGATACAGCGGGAAAGAACCGGACTGGTCGGCGTCGATTGCTGTTGGATGGTCAACAACGGCTGACAGCATTAACAGCAATTATAAAAGACCAGGAACTCTTTGTCCGCGGCAGAAAGAAGTCGCTGGATATCCTTTTCAATGTGCTCCATCCAGAGTTCAATGAGGAAGAATCATTAGACACACCTGAAGATGATACTGAGGAAGACGATATTCCAGACTCAGAGGATGAGAATGAAAATAATTCTTTGGATTTCAGGGGAAAAACCTTTGTTGTTTCGACGAAAAAATTACAGAATCAGCCCGGTTGGCTCTCTTTAAGAAGGATATTCAAAGAGAATTCAATTACACTCTTGTCTTTCGTTCTGAAGGGGCTTAAATTACCGGCTGATTTAGAATCAGATGAAGCCAAAAAGATTTCGGAGCGTATTATTAATGTTCAAAAAATTAAGGACATCGAAATTCCTATAGTTACTTTGGATTCTAATATGGACTATAGAGCGGTGACAGATGTCTTTTGCCGCGTGAATTCTTCAGGTGCCAGGCTTCGCGGCTCGGACCTTGCATTGGCACAAATAACCTCTAGGTGGCCCGGTTCTCTTAAACTGTTTGAGGATTTCCAGAAGAAACATGAAATTAATGGCCAGCAACTGTTTGACATTGCTTTCATTGTTCGGTCTCTTGTCGTTTTTCTTACTGGACAATGCAAGTTTTTAACAATAAGCTCCATTCCGATTGAAAAATATCCAGAAGCATGGAAAAAAACGCAAAAAGCTCTTGAAAATGCGTTTGATATTGTGAAGGGGTGGGGTATATCATCGTTTACGTTACTATCTGCTCCTTCTCTTGTTATAACACTTGCCTATTACATTGAAAAACACAAAAAAAAGAAAGATATTGATTTTTCCGCCCTTCATCAATGGCTATTGATTGCCAGTATATGCGGGCATTATTCAAAGGGTTCGTCCGAAACTATAATGGATCAAGACCTTTCCGCAATCGATAGAGGTACTTCGATTGATGAAATGATAAAAGCATTCAGGAATCAAGGTTGGACCGGAAAGATTGAAGAAAGGGATATAGAGGGCAAATTACATGGCAGCGCATATTTTGGCCTGATGTATCTTGCAATGCACGAGGCGGGAGCAAAAGATTGGTACAAGGATTGTATAATCAGTCTTGGAAACGTTGGTCCTCTCCTGAAAGTACAGTTTCACCATATTTTCCCACAAGCTATATTTAAGAAATCAAGCGAACACAAGGCCAATGAGATAAATGAAATAAGTAATCTTGCTTTTCTTGGAGGTGACACAAATCGGCGAATAGCGGCAGAACTACCAGAAAAATATCTTCCAAAGGTTAGTAAAAAGGACAGACTCGCACAATGTGTTCCTTTAGATGTAACCCTTTACTCTATTGCAAAATTCAAAGACTTTCTTAAAGCAAGGCGAAAGTTATTGGTTAAGACACTAAACGATTATCTTGCTAATATCAGGAAGAAAAAGGAATCTTAAACTTCTTAAATGCGTCATTGGCATAGGAAAAATGTCAATGACGCATTGTTACTCGTTCTGGGGTATTTAGTGGAGTCAAGATAATGCCTGAAAACCACCATCAGGGGCAGCGGGAGCCAATTGATTTCGTGAAGCTGGAAGCGGGGGATGAGGCCGGGATCGAGGCGATGTCATCGCTGGCGGTCGGGATCGTGCGGGAGCATTACGACCCGATCATCGGCAGGGCGCAGAACGACTACATGATCGAAAAGTTTCAGTCGCCCGCCGCCATCCGCCGGCAGCTCGCGAGCGGCTACCAGTACTATTTCGTGCGGACGCCCGGCCGGAATGTCGGCTTTCTCGCGTTTTTTCCCCGAGGGGGCGCCATGTATCTGAGCAAGCTCTACCTCCTCAAGGACGAACGCGGGAAGGGGTACTCCCGGCAGATGGTCGATTTCGTCGTCGGCAAAGCGAAAGAGGCGGCGCTCGATGTGGTCGAACTGAACGTCAACCGACACAACGACTCGATCCGCGTCTATGAAAAACTCGGCTTCACCGTCGCCCGGACCGAAAAAAACGACATCGGGTGCGGGTTTTTCATGGACGATTACGTTTACGCCCTGAAGGTCGGCGATTGGCCGTCAGAGGAATAAGTTTCTGTTGTCTGCCTGGTGTAACCCCCTTGTATTCTGCCCCCAATATGGTATAATTTCTCTATTGTACAAAAAAATCAAAACATGAGGGCAAATTATGGATCGAAACCGGGCAAAAGGTATGTTGTGGGGACTGATTGTCGGGGATGCGTTTGGAAGCCCCATCCAGTTCACCGGCATGGACAGTCACCCGTGGATCACCGAGATGGTCGAGTGCCCCGTCTTTAATCTGCCGCCGGGATATTGGACGGACGATTCCTCCATGGCGATGTGCGTCATGGATTCGTTCGTACGTCAGGGGAAATACGACCTGCGGGACATTGGCCGCACGTTCGTCCGGTGGCTCAACGAGGGGTATTTGTCCTCGATAGACGGTGAGGCGTTTGACGTCGGTTACGCCACGCACAATTCAGTCCTGGCGTTTCATCTGTCGGGTTCGCTCGTCAACGGTCGCGAGGAGTCCCAGGGGAACGGCTCGATCATGCGTTTCGCCCCGGGGTACCTCATCGCCCGGAAATTGGGGAACGAAAAGATCATCCACGAGATCAGCGACCTGACGCATGCCTCGAAAACGGTCCGGAAGGTCTGCGACGACTTTGCCGCGGTTCTGGACGAACACATGGCCGGGAGGCGGACGCAAGCCGGGCCGGGAAAGGAACTCCCACGCGAAAAGGTCAACAATTCGGGCTGGGCCGTTTCCACTCTGCAAGCCGCTCTTTGGGCGTTCAACACGACGGAGAGTTTCGAAGACGGGCTGATCGCAGCCGTCAATCTCGGCGGGGACGCGGATTCCATCGGATCGGTTTTCGGCCAGATTGCCGGGGCGTTTTATGGTTTCGAGGCCATACCCGAACGGTGGGTCAAGGCCGTCAAGACGTGGGACACGGTGGACGCGCTCGTGGAACGTTTTCTGGACGCTCTGGAAGCAGAAAACTGACAAGCAGGAGTTTAAAAGATGAAACGCGCTTTATTTTGGGGCCTGTTTTTCGCTCTGACCGCCGTGATCACGTGTTACGCAGATGAACGCCCGGAGGGGTTCGTCTCCGTCGCGGAAGCCGTGCCGGACGTGATTCTGGAGATCCGGTACTACTCGACGTACAACTTCGTCGGCGACCGGATCGACGGCTACGAGGAGCCGTGCGCCATCCTCACGAAAGAGGCCGCCCAGGCGCTGAAAGCCGCGAGCGACGACTGCCTCCGGCGTGGGTACCGGCTAAAGATCTACGACTGCTACCGTCCGCAGCGGGCCGTCTCGCACTTCATGCGCTGGGCAAAAGACACGGACGACACGCGAATGAAGGCGTATTTCTACCCGAACCTGGACAAATCGGTGCTTTTTGAGCAGGGTTACATCCTGGAGAAGTCGGGCCACAGCCGCGGCAGTACGGTCGATTTGACCCTTTTCGACATGAAGACGGGCAAGGAAGTCGATATGGGCGGCACGTTCGACTGGTTCGGCGAGGAGTCCCACCCCGATTTCAAGGGCATTACGCCGGAACAGTTCAAAAACCGGATGATCCTGCGGGAGATCATGCTCTCGAACGGCTTCAAACCGCTCGAGGAGGAGTGGTGGCACTTCACGCTGAAAAACGAGCCGTACCCGGACACGTACTTTGATTTTCCAGTCAGGATGTGAGGAAGTTAATCATGATGAAGATCGTTCAGGGTGATATTACCGATTTACACGTCGATGCGATCGTGAACGCGGCAAACCAGCGTATGTTGGGCGGAGGCGGTGTGGACGGCGCGATCCATCGGGCGGCAGGAAGAAGTCTGTACGATGCCTGCCTCGAAGTTCCTGAGGTTCGTCCGGATGTGCGGTGCCCGACCGGCGAGGCGCGGATCACTCCAGGCTTCCGCCTCCCGGCGAAATTCGTCATTCACACGGTCGGCCCGGTTTACAGCGGCGGGAAGCGCGGCGAGCCGGAGAAACTGGCCTCGTGTTATCGTAACTCGCTCGAGCTGGCCGCGAAGAACGGCTGCCGATCCGTTGCTTTCCCCTGCATCTCGACGGGCGTGTACCATTACCCGCCTCAGGAAGCCGCCGAGATCGCCGTGCGGGAGACGGCTGCGTTCCTAAAAACCCACCCGGAGATGGAAGTCGTTTTCTGCTGCTTCTCGAGCCGGGACGTGAAAATTTACGAAGAACTGCTGAATGGCAAGGATTGAATCACCATGAACAACAACGCGATCATTCGCCGCGAAAATCCCGAAGACTGGAGGGAAGTGGAAACGCTCGTCCGCGAGGCGTTCTGGAACGTCTATCGTCCGGGCTGCCTGGAACATTACGTACTGAAGTGCCTCCGCGGCAGTTCCCGCTTCGTCCCCGAACTTGATTTTGTAATGGAAGAGAACGGGCGGGTCATCGGGCAAAACGTTTTCGTGCGGGCGGAGATACGGCTCGACGACGGGCGTAACCTTCCGATCCTCACCATGGGGCCGATATGCGTCACGCCGGAGCTTCAGCGCAAAGGTTACGGCAAGGCCCTGCTCGATCACTCGCTCGCCCGTGCCTTGGAAATGGGCTTCGGGGCGGTCTGTTTCGAGGGGAATATCGGTTTCTACGGCAAGAGCGACTTCGGTTACGCCTCCGAAAAAGGGATCCGTTACCACGGCCTGCCGGAAGGTGCCGACGCGTCGTTTTTCCTCTGCAAGGAGCTGATCCCCGGTTACCTCGACGGTGTGTGTGGAGAATACGCCCCCCCGCGGGAATACTTCGTCTGCGAGACGGAACCGGCCGGCTTTGCGGCGTATGAGGCTGGGTTCCCTCCGAAGGAAAAACTGAAACTCCCCGGCCAGATTTTCAGTGAGTAGGAGAATTCAAACATTAGAAAGGAGAAATCCCATGAAAAAAACAAGAATCGTGTTGAATGTTTGTGTTTTGTTGACTCTGGTGGTTTCGGCAGTATTGACCGGTGGCTGCACTACCGAGGAGCAGATGAAGCAGTACGCCCAAAACGCCGGTTACATGGAAACGTGGTCCGAGGAGGATGGGCAGTACATTCCGAATCTGGTCTATAACAAAGAGAAGAACCTCCAGTACGACATGTATCTCCCGAAGGACCTGAAGAAGGACGCCCCCGTGCGCCTGCTGCTCTTCATCCACGGCGGCGCGTGGAAAGAAGGCTCCCGGTACGACGTCGCCTACGCCTGCAAGTACTACGCGAAGCACAACTGCGTGACGGCCACGCTCGAATATTCGCTTCTTTCCAAAGACCATCCTGAAGTGACCATTCCCACGATGCTGGACGAGATCACCGAATGCATCGGCGCCATCAAGGAAAAACTGACCGTGGACGGCTACCAGACGTCCAAAATCGCTCTGGCGGGCGTTTCTGCCGGTGGGCACCTCGCCCTGCTCTACTCGTACTCCCGGGCGGAAGAGTCGCCGATCCCGATCGCGTTCGTGTTCGAGAAGGTCGGCCCGTGCGATTTCACCGAGAAGACCCTGGGCGCGAAAGACTGCGCATCGCTTCTTGCCTTCCTCACTGGTAAGCGGGTCAGACCCTCGGACCTGAGCAAGTCGAAGGCCATCAAATTCGCGGAAAACCTTTCGCCTGTATCCTTCGTGACGGAAAAGACCGTTCCGACGATCTACGCCTACGGTGGGATGGACTTCCTCGTCAAGATCAACCAACGCGACGCTCTGACCGAGGCGCTCGAAAAGAACGGCGTCCCGCACATCTGTGTGGACTTCCCGCACTCACACCACGCCATGTGGAGTGACCCGGACAAGACCGAGGAGTTCCGAAAGGCGGTTTTGTCCTACTGCGAAAAATACATGCCATAAAAGTTAACGTTGATGTGTAATATCGTCAAAAAGGGAAGATCATTATGAGAAGACGAAAAATCGTTTGGATCGTGTGCGTTTTGCTGGTCCTGGCCGTCGCAGTGTTTCTGCTCAAAGGTTGTATCACCTCAGCGCAGGCTTTCTGGCAAAGCCTCCAAGATGGTGGATACATCGTGGATTGGTCCGATGAGGACGGACGAGTAATTGAAGGGCTTGTCTATGACAAAGACAAGAACCTTAAGTACGATCTGTATCTTCCGAAAAACATCGGGAAAGAGAAGCCAGTACCTCTAATGCTCTTCATCCATGGCGGTTCATGGACATCGGGCAAGCGGCAGGACATTGCCCACGCCTGCAAGTACTACGCGAAGCACGGCTGTATCACGGCCACGCTTGACTATTCGCTTGCGTCCAAGAAACATCCCGAAGTGACGATTTACACGATGTTGGACGAAATCACTACCTGCATCGGAGCGATCAAGAACAAACTAACCGAAGAAGGTTTCCAAACGCCGAAAATCGCCCTTTCCGGTTTTTCCGCCGGTGGTCATCTTGCTCTGCTCTATGCGTATTCACGCGCAGAGGATTCGCCCATTCCGATCGCGTTCGTATTCGAGAAAGTCGGCCCCACCGATTTGGGCGAGAAGGGCTTCGGCGCGGAAATGGCTGTGGGCCTCGTCCTTTACGGAACCGGAAAACAGATCAAGGTAGAAGACCTGAACAAGCCGGAGGGGAAACGTCTCGTGGATAGTATTTCGCCGGCTTCCTGCGTGACGGAAAAATCCGTTCCCACGATTTTCGCCTACGGAGGAAAGGATGATCTCGTCAAGCGCTGCCACCGTGATTTACTGGCCAATGTGCTCGAAAAGAACGGCGTCCCGCACATCTGCGTGGATTTCCCCAACTCGCACCACGGCATGTGGAGCGACCCGAACAAGACCGAGGAGTTCCGAAAGGCGGTTTTGTCCTACTGCGATACCTACATGCCCTGAACCCGATTTGAAAACCAGCCACAAATGCCGCGTTAACGGATAATTCAACCCCACCGTTGTTTTACGGCAAACCATAACAATGGAGGGATTTTATATGGATTACGAACGTCTGTCGCGTGAACATTTTGACCGTCAGGCCCCGGAATACGACCAGCGGGACACGTGGTACTATTCACGCGAAGGAAAGATAAGCTGCCGCGACGTCGCCCGGCGGCTGAATACCATCCGGTACTCCCGGCTTTTGGACGTCGGCTGCGGCACAGGTTACCTTTTCGAGCTTCTGCAACCCGCAGAAAATTCGGAATGGGTCGGGATCGACATTTCGCCCCGGATGATTGAAATGGCCCGGGCCAAAAATATTCCTGGCGCGGAATTTCTCGTCGGGCCGGCAAACCACCTGCCTTTTACGGAGGCTTCGTTTGATGTGGTCGTCTGCTCGCAGAGTTTCCACCACTACCCATACCAGCGCGAGGCCATGAACGAGGTCTGGCGCGTCCTGAAACCCGGGGGTCTTTACATCCTCGCCGATACCGGGCTGGGAGGTTTGGGAGGCTGGTTTGACAATCACATCCTTTTTAAACTCCTCAGAAGCGGCGATTGCAAGATCCGAAACCGCTTCGGGATCGAGAAAATGATGAGGAAAAACGGTTTTGAAGTCCTCGAATCGTATAACCTGACGTGGATGATTTACACGGTCGTCGGCCGGAAAAAGGACGGCGAGTGCGTAACTTTTCAAACAACTGCAAGGAATGATCAATGAAAGACCTGACAGAAAAAACGCTCTCGTGTGAGCGAAAATACACGGGCAAGATCGTCAGCGTGGATCTGCTCGAGGTAGAGCTTCCTGATGGACGCAAGGCAAAACGCGAAGTCGTCCGCCACGGAAACGCCGTCGCGATCCTGGCCCGGAGACCCGACGGGAATTTCGTGTTTGTGAAGCAGTATCGCAAGCCGGCCGAAGAAGCGCTCATTGAGGCCATCGCGGGCGGTCTGGAACCCGGAGAGGACCCGATCGAAGGCGCCAGGCGTGAAACGGCCGAGGAAACCGGCTACGACGTGACGGAGATCCAGCCCCTCACGACGATCATCTGCACGCCCGGCTACTGCGAGGAGCGCATCCACCTCTTTTTCGCGGAGCTTTCCGGCACGGCCCACTCCCAGGACCAGGACCCCGACGAAAACGTCTTTCCGGTCATTCTCTCCGAGGAAGATGTCGAAAGCGGCATCCGCGACGGCTCGATTTTCGATTCCAAAACCCTTTGCGCTTGGTTCTGCTGGAAACTTATGAGGAAGCCGGAATGAAAAACGGGCTGGTGCTTGAAGGCGGCGCCATGCGCGGGCTTTTTACCGCCGGCGTTCTCGACGTTCTGATGGAAAACAGCGTCCGGTTCGACGGACTGATCGGCGTTTCGGCCGGCGCCTGTTTTGGCTGTAACTACAAAAGCGGCCAGATCGGGCGAGTCATCCGCTACAACAAACGGTTTGCGCGCGACCCACGCTACTGCTCGTGGCTGTCGCTTTTCCGGACGGGCGACCTTTTCAACGGTGACTTTTGCTACCGCGAGCTGCCGATGGAACTGGACGTTTTCGACGCGGCGGCGTTCGAGGCCAATCCGATGGAGTTCTACCTCGTGGCCACGGACTGCGCAACGGGCGGGCCCGTGTACCGGCGCATCGACCAGGCCGACCAAAAAGCGTTCCAGTGGATCCAGGCCTCGGCCTCCATGCCGATCGTTTCGAGGCCCGTGGCGATCGACGGCGGCGAGTACCTCGACGGCGGGATCTCAGATGGTATTCCACTGCGCTTTTTTGAGTCACTTGGGTACGACCGAAACATTGTCATCACGACGCGACCGCATGGATTCCGGAAAAGCCCAACGAGGAAAAGTCGCCTTCTGAGATTTTTTCTGCGCCGCTGGCCGAAAGTCTATGACGCTCTGATGAGCCGCGCCGAATCGTATAACGAGGAACTGAGTTACATCGACGCCCGTGTGCAAGCTGGAGCGGCTTTCCTCATCGCCCCGGAAAAGACGCTCGAAATCGCCCGTCTGTGCCACGACCCGGACAAAATGCAGCGTGTTTACGAGGTCGGCCGGGACGCGGGCGAACGAAACCTGAACGCCGTACTGGAATTTATGTCGTGACCTGAAATCCATAGAAGAATTTAATGTGAGGAATTCCTGATGAACGATCCTTTGTTGGCAAATCAAATTCACGAGATAGCCATCTCCTGTGGCTTTGATAATTGCGGCATTATCCCCGTTGACGATATGGTCGGATTTGAGTCTCACTTCCAGAAAAGGACGAAGGAGATCCCTTCCAGCGCATTCTTTTACAATGCGGTTGGAGATCTGGTCGGGATCAAAAAGCGTTTCCCATGGGCAAGATCTATCGTCATCTGCACCTTTTGGCTGGGGCGATACCGTTTTCCGGCGTCACTGCAGGGAAGATACGCCAAGAGTTTTTTCCTCTCGCCCGGAAACGAAATGTGTCAGGATTTTCAGGAAAGATGCGAACAATTTGAAGCGTGGTTCGCGCAGAGCCACATCCGCTGCGAAGGAGGCAAACAGTTTGGTCATTTGAGCATCGGCCCTTTGAGATATGCCGCAGTGATGGCCGGACTAGGGATCATCCGAAAGAACAATTTTCTTTACACGGAAAATGGTTCTTTTGTTGAACTTTTGGGCTATGTTATCGATCGGGAGTGTGTGTTGTATCAAACCTCCAACCTCAAGCCCTGCCCGGAAAAATGTGGTCTTTGCCAGAAACACTGTCCTAGCGGTGCGCTCAAAGGACCGTATTCCATGAGTCCTCTCGAATGTGTTTCTTTTTTGACAACCTTCGGAAAGGGAGCGCTTCCTCCCGGAATGGACGATTCCGCGTTTGGTACGTGGGTCTGCGGCTGTGACAGCTGCCAGGACGTCTGTCCCTACAATCGAAAACATGATTGGAAGAACGGCGAAGCGTATCCCGGTCTGGAAGAGATCGAAGTGGAACTGGAGCCCGAGAAGTTGCTGGAACAATCGGATGAATTCCTGCAAAAGCATGTGATCCCTTGTACGAGTTATCATCTAATGGCAGATGAAACCGAAACACTGCGGGTATGCGCCGCACGTTCAATCAGAAATCAGTCCGTCAATCGAAAACATTGACTGGCGGAAGAGACTGACAACCCCAAAATAAAAAAACGGCAGTTTTTGCTCCAAAAACGAACATGGAAAAATAAGAGGAAAATCCCAATGAAAAACTTGCTCCTGACGTTCGGTGCGGCTTTTTGCGCCCTGGTATTGATGGGAAACCCGACCGTCGTTTTCGGTCAGTCCTGTGAGGAGGGACCATACGCAACCGAGGCGGAACTGCCGCGGATCGACGCCCTGATTTTCGAGAGTGACGGGGCCACGATCTACGGCCAGATCCTCGTCCCGGCTCCCAAATTCGGCACCGCCCGGCCGTGCGCCATTTTCTGCCACGGGTTTGCCGGCTTCACGCGCTGGGACGACGTGGCCCACGAGCTTTGCCGGGCCGGGATCGTCGTGGTCATTCCGCACCACCGCGGCGCGTGGGGGAGTGAAGGCGAGTACACCGTCACGGGCTGCATCCGCGATGCGGAGAATCTGGCGTCCTGGGCCATGAGTGCCGAAACGGCCGCGAAGTACGGGATCGACCCGTCTGCCGTCTGGCTCGTCGGTCATTCGATGGGTGGGAACACTGCAGTCAATGCGGCCGCGCGGCTTCCGGGCCTGAAGGGGGTCGTGCTCATGGCACCCTGCGACATTGGCTTCATGGCCGGGCGGATGGAGAAGGACGAGCTGAAAAACTTCCTCATCGGTGAGGGAATGCACGCCCTGCACCGCGCCTCGGACGACGCCATCGTGGAGGACATTTTCGCGAATGCCGAAAATATGCGCTTCACTCGGGCGGCGAAGTCGTTCGCGGGGAAAAGGGTCTTCCTCGTGACGGGCGAATACGACCTGACCGTCCCGACCGAGCCGTTGGATGCGTTCTGGGCCGCCCTGCCCGATGACACGACACGCAAGCGCGAGCAGTACCACTCCGGCCACTCGCTTATGGGGTCTCGACTGACGTTCGCCGGGGAGCTTAAAGAGTTCATCCTTAAAGACCAGAAATGAAGGACCTCAAGCACGAGAAGTTATACACTGACACAAAATCACTGTGCCGAAAAAAGTGATAAAAGTGGAGAAAAGAAATGAAAAACGAAATACGTGAAACAGAGTCAAACAAAATTTACTCTGACATTTCTTTGCTTATCGATCGGAGTAAACGTTCCATCCAACGAGCTGTCAATGAATCGATGATACTGTTGTATTGGAACATCGGCAAGTATCTTGTTTGTAACGTTCTTGAAGGAAACAAAGCGGAATACGGACAAAAAATTGTAGAAGATGTTGCCAAAAAACTGACTGAGGATTATGGGAAGGGATTTGCGAAATCTTCTCTTTTCAGAATGATTAAATTCTATGGTGAATTTCCCGATTATGAAAAAGTGGCGACACTGTCGCAACAATTAACGTGGTCCCATTTTGTGGTTTTGCTTCCGATCGAAGATGAAACCAAACGTGAATTTTATGCCGTTATGTGCCATAATGAAAATTGGAGTGTCCGTACATTGCGGGAACGGCGGAAGTCGATGCTATTTGAACGGACCGCTATTTCCAAAAAACCAGATGTGACTATAAAAAATGACCTCGCGCTTCTGCAAAAAGAAAGCAAAATGTCTCCTGATTTGTTCTACCGTGATCCGTATATTTTGGATTTTTTAGGGTTAAAGGACACCTACAGCGAGAAGGATTTGGAGAAGGCCATCCTTGCTGAACTTGAGAAATTTATTCTTGAAATGGGATCCGATTTTGCTTTTCTGGCCCGTCAAAAGCATTTTATTCTTGACGGGAAAGACTATTATATTGATTTGCTTTTCTATCATCGCACCTTGCGGCGTCTTGTCGTAATTGAATTGAAACTCGGTGAATTTGAGCCTGAATACAAAGGGCAGGTTGAGTTGTATCTGCGTTATCTTTCAAAATATGAAAAGGCCGAAGGCGAGGAAGAACCGGTTGCGCTTATTCTCTGTGCAGAAAAAACGCAGCAAACTATTGAACTTTTAGAACTAGACAAAGGGAATATCCGTGTTGGTCAGTACCTTACAAAAATGCCCCCAAAAGACGTTCTGGAACAGAAATTATTACAGGCAATAAAAAATGCAAAAGGACTGTTAGAATTGGAGGAAAAATAATTAGTGAAAGGACCGACGATGAAAATCATCGATGACCATTCCCATATCGGCAACTTCGGCTCGTGGGCGAGGTTTGATTTTGATCTCGCGCGGCTGAAAGATCAGATGGACGAGTTCAACATCGAAAAGACGTTTCTGACCGGCTCCCACTGCCACGACAACGAGGCCGTTCTCGACGCCTTCCAGAAGGCTCCGGAGCTGATCGTCCCGGTCGCGTGGGTCAAGCCAGGCGAGCCCCAGGTCCTGGCCGACATTCGCCGATACGTGGAGCGCGAGGGCTTCCGGGCCGTGAAGCTGCACCCGCTTTTTGACGCCTACTGCGCGGACGACACGATCGTCGATCCGGTCCTCGATCTGGCCGAAGAACTGGGAATTCCGGTCTTCATCCACAGCGGGCACCCGCCGTTTTCGCTCCCGTGGCAGATCGGGTGGCTGGCCGAGCGTCATCCGCGTGTCCCGATCATCATGCTGCACATGGGTCACGCCCACGGCGTTTACGTCGATGCCGCGCTGAAGGTCGCCCGACGCTACCCCAACATTTACCTTGACACTTCCGGGACCTCGATGAGCGTCAAGATCCGCGAAGCGTACGAGACGGTCGGTCCCAACCGCGTTCTTTTCGGGATCGACTCGCCCTTCCATGAACCGAGCGTGGAGATCGAAAAGACCCGCGCCACTTACTTACCCGAAGACGCCCTCCGGCGCATCTACCACGACAACGCAGCCGAGCTTTTCAGCCTGGAGAATTAGTTTTCAATCCTGAATTTACCAACGAAACTACAAAGGAGAAAAAAATGAACCGATCCATCATCGCCGGAATCGTGCTGGCAGGACTGCTCGCCGTCAGTTTCGCAAGGGCCGCGGAGGAATGCGAAGACGGCTTTTGCCCGCTGCCGCTGGGTGGAGAGGCGACGCTGAAAGTCCTCTCGCCCGTCCCCGACTCGGTCGTGGAACCGATCCCCCCCGCGAAGCGCCTTAAGTCCTTGGACGGCAAGACCATCGCGCTGGTCGGCGGCAGTTTCATGGCAAACGTCACCCACCCGGAACTCAAACGGCTCATCCTCAAAGAGTTCCCGACCGCGAAAGTGTACGTTCTGAGCGAAATCGGCTCGGCCGGCCCCTGGCCGCGTCCCGGAGTCGTTCGGCGGGAAAAGGATGAATTCCAGCGAAAGCTGAAGGAATTCAAAATCGACGCGGTCGTCTCGGGAAACGGCGGGTGCGGCCTCTGCACGCCCAAAGAAACCGGCTCGTGCATCGCGGCTGAGGTGCTCGGCATTCCGGCCGTGATGATTGCCGGCCCCGGGTTCGTGAAGCAGGCCAAAAGTACGGCACGCTCGGCCGGTCTGGACCACCTTTGCGTCGCGGAATACCCAGGCGCGTTCGCCAGCCACACGCACGACGAACTGATCCAAAACACGCGCAAGATCCTCTGGCCAAAAATCAAAGCCGGCCTGACCGGCAAAATAGCCGCGGACGACGGCAAAGAGGAAGCAGTTACGGCGGACGACTCCCTGATCACCGGCACGGCGACCGAGATCCAGCGCATTTTTCTCGATTCCGGCTGGACGGACGGTCTGCCGATCATCCCGCCCACGCAAGAGGCCGTGGCGGAGTTTCTGAAGTTCACCGACCTTCCGGCCGACCAGTCGCTCGGGGCGATCCCGCAGGCACAACGCGAAGTGACGGTCCGCCACGTTGCCGTGAATGGCGTGATGGCCGGCTGCCCGCCCGAGTTTATGCCGCTTTTGCTGGCGTACGTCGAGGCGATGAAGGACGGCGATTTCAGGCGCCCGCTCATTTCGACGCACGCCTGGACCCCTTACTGCTGGCTGAACGGCCCCGTCGCGAGGCAGCTCGGTTTTGACGCCGGCCAGGGGCAGATCAACGAGCCGAAAAATGCCGTTTTGGGTCGGTTCATTAACCTCGCCATGCTCAATCTGGGCGGTTACTACGTGACAGAAAACCGCATGGGAACGTTCGGCTACCTGATGCCGTGGTGCCTGGTCGAAGACGAAAAGGCCGCGCTGGCGGTGGGCTGGAAACCGTGGCAAATGCAGAACGGGTGCACGATCGACGAGTCCACGCTGACGGCCGGCTCCTCGATCAACTGGGGGAATAATCTCGTCCCGGCCACCTCAGACGGCGAGCGCATCAAGGACATGATCGCGTGGGACGCCGTGGAGAAATCGCAAATGGCCCTGACGAGCGGAATGCCCTGCACGTACCGCGTCTTCCTGATCACCGAGGGCGTGGCACGCGATCTGGCCCAAGTGTACCCGTCCAAGGACGAACTCTGCCGGGCGGTGGAAGAAACCTCCCGCATTCCGCTCGGGACCCGCACGTTCGCGAACTACTGGGGGAACCCGGGAAGCGCGTTCGACCCGCAGAATTACTCCCTCCAGATGCACGAGCGGCGGATCGCCTCATCCGAGGGAGCGGCCGAAACGCTCACGCCCCCGTGGCTCGCCTGGACCGGGTTTGAATCACTCGATACGGTCCCCGCCATGGAGGAAGGCAAGAGCGCGTTCCTCGTCACGGGCGACCCGGCACGGAACAAGGACCTGTGCGTCCCCGGCGGCGGCTTCGTCATGGTGAAGATTCAGCTCCCCAAGGCGTGGGACAAACTGATGGCCGAACGCGGATACGAGCCGCTCAAAAACTTCCGCCTCAAGACGAACCTCAAGCCCGACGCGCCGCGTCCGAAGCCCCGCACACGCCCGCAGACGAACGGCCCGTCGAGGGGTGACCACCCGCAACGTCCGCAGACCGGCGGACCGTCGAGAGGAAATTACCCCCAACGCCCGCAAACCGGCGACCCGTCGAGAGGCAATTACCCCCAGCGCCCACAGACCGGCGGACCGTCGAGAGGCAATTACCCCCAGCGCCCACAGACCGGCGGACCGTCGAGAGGCAATTACCCCCAGCGCCCTGTTCCGAACCGGGGCACGTACGAAAGGAATCCTGACGAATGAGTTTTCCCGGGGTGATGCGTTACCTGCTTTTCGGCACGGGATACTGGGTCCGCCGGAGGATTTTCGGTTGCCGGACTCCGTTCATTGCGGGGCTGGTGCTGAATCAGTCGTGCAATCTCGCCTGCGACCGTGCAGTTTCTATTGGAAGAATTTAACTGAAAACAGAAAACTGGGAGCTGAAAACTTCTTTCCGTAATGGGAGGAACTCATGAAACTGAAAAAAACGGTCCTTGGCGTGGCCCGGCGCATTTTGTCGGGCGAAAAGGGTGAGGCGTTCACGATGCGGCCGTCTCAGCGGTCAGAATTCCCGCCCGCCAGCGGCACGCAGGACTTTTACGCGCACATTCCGTACTGCCGGAACCACTGCGCGTACTGCCCGTACAACACGAAGCTGCTCGATCTGGAGGAAGTCCCGGTCTTCTACGAGGTGTTGCTTGCCGAGGCGCGTCTTGCGGCAGCGAACGGGGCCTCAGTGGAGGGCCGGTCGTTCTACATCGGCGGCGGGACCCCAACCTGCACGGGCGACGGACTGACGCGCTTCATCCGGGAATTCACCTCGATCTGCGGCCAGCCGGCGACCATCGCGCTGGAGACCTCGGCCGAGGAACTGACCGCCCCGCTGCTCGAAAATCTGCTTCAGGCCGGCGTCACGCAGCTGAGCGTCGGGGTTCAGAGTTTCGCCCCCCACGTCCTCAAGACGCTTGGACGCGCCGGCCATCCGGAAACCTACGGCGGGAAACTCGAGATGGCCGCCCGCGCCGGGTTCGAGAATCTGAACGTCGATCTGATGTACGACGCCGATACCGAATCGATCGGAGACCTCGCCAGCGACATAAGCCAAGCGATCCAGACCGGGGCGGACCAGTTCACGATTTACCCGCTTTTCCGTTTCTTCCGGCAGGAGGGCGTCGCCATGCCGCGACTGCGGAACCGGCGGAAATTCTTCGCGTTCGTGTGGAAACGGATGGAACTGGACGGTTTCTCGCCCGTTTCGGTCTGGAGTTTTCGCAGGGGTGGGCGCGGTGAGTCGTTTTCCTCCGTGCAGCGCCGCGCGTTCGTCGGCCTCGGCCCGGGCGCGGGAACATGCCGGGAGGACATTTTCGCGTTCAACACGTTCGACACGTCGGCGTGGATGAGCCGGATCAAAGAGGGCAAATGCGCGTACTCGCTCGAAATGCCGCTCTCGCCGAACCTTTCCGCCCTCTACGGCCTTTACTGGGACCTTTACGCGGGCCATCTGCCGAAGAAACTCGACCCGGACCTCAAGCGTCGGCGCATCCTTGGCTTCCTCGCCTCCGCCGCCCGCCTTTTGGGTTTCTGCCGCGGCGAGACGCTGACCGAGCGGGGCATGTACTGGATCCACCTCCTTCAGAACCAGTACATGCTCGACTACATCGACAGGGTGTGGGCCGCCTCGAAGAAGAACCCGTTCCCGGAAGAGATCAAACTGTAATAATTCGTAATTCGGAATTAAAAGGTTCGGGTCTTTCTGAAACCCACATTACGCGAAGCGATAATTACGCATTGAAAAGAGGAACTACGAGACGCAGAGATTTCATCGTCTGTTCCGGGACATGGGTCAACTATTGCCATACAGCTTCAGTCATGGCATTTGATCTTTTGCCAGTGGGTGGTTCTGCTTGGGATGAATGCGCTACGGTCTTAAATGCCGTTTACGGTTTCCTTTTCCAGAATGGTGCCGTATTGGGATTCAAAGGCGTTCAGGATTTCGAGCTGCGTCGCGTCGAGGAACGTCAAAGCGAGTTTTCGAATGTCGGCCGGAATACCGTAATAAGCCTCGGCAATTCCCCCAGCAATCGCCGCGATCGTGTCACTATCGCCGCCGATGGAAATGGCATTCCGGATGGTGTCTTCAAAGCCGGTGGACTCGAAGAACGCTTCCAGCGCCTGCGGCACCGATCCCTGGCACGAGACATCAAATTTGTAAGTTTCGCGGATGTCCTCAAGCTGGAAGTCGATCTTGTAATAGTGCGCCTCGATGAAATCGCGGATCTCGATCATGCTCTTCCCGCTTCGGGCGAGAAAGATGGCTGCGGCAACCGCTTCGGCGCCCTTCATGCCCTCGGGGTGGTTGTGAGTGACTTCCGTCACCGCCGCCGACATGGCTTTGGCGTCATCGAGCGTCGAAGCAGCGAAACCGCACGGACTGACGCGCATCGCCGCCCCGTTGCCCCAGCTGTAATACGGTTGAGGATCGTCGTCATAAATCCATCTGCGGAACGAGCCCCCATATCCGGCATGAGGATATTTTTGCCCAAGCTCCTGCATCCACGCGACGGCCTGGCGGCTCAGCGAATCACAGCTGCCGCCGCAGTCCAGGATCGCCTGCGCGATCGCGAGCGTCATGACACTGTCATCAGTTGGTCTGCATTTCTTGATATGAGAAAGGAGTTCAAAATCCTTTGATTTCCTGTTATTCCACTCAAATCTTGAACCGGCAATATCGCCTATGATTGCTCCTAACATTTGGTTATCTCCGTTTTGTTTGTGTGGATTTCTAAAACTTCTCTCCTTGGAAGTTAACAGACCCAATACCCGATTATAATACAAGAAAATTTCTCGCGGTCAAGGAGGGGGATTATCGGCGTATATGGAATTTTCTCAAAAAATGATGAGAATTATTTCGAGAGATAAAAGATTGTGATTTCACGATCGGTGGGAGATGATGCGGGAAATTTTTGGTATTTTTTTGAAAAATTTCCCGGGGGGCTATTGACATTGGAGGGGATTCTGTTAAAATCGTAAGAGTTGAAGGGAAATATGCCCGCTCAACGGTGTACAGGGTGCCTGGATTTGACAGGGTTACAG
>JAFTCU010000321.1 GCA_017454585.1 Thermoguttaceae bacterium
GCCCGGCGTGGATCAAGTACGCGGAAACGTTCATCCCGGAAATGCTTCCGAATCTCTCCACCTGTCGTTCGCCGCAGGCCATGTTCAGCTCCGTCGCGAAGAAGACCCTGCCGGCCGAGCTGGGCTGCGAGCAGAAAGACCTCTTCCTCGTTTCCATCATGCCGTGCACGGCCAAGAAGATGGAAGCCGGGCTTGAGAAGTTCAACGAAGCCGACGGCACGCCGGAAACCGACGTCGTGATCACGACTTCCGAATTCGCCCGCATGATCAAGTCGATGGGGATCGATTTCGCGTCGCTGCCGGAATCTGATTTCGACAAGCCGATGGGATTCGGTACTTCCGCCGGTTTGATCTTCGGCGCCTCGGGTGGTGTGATGGAAGCCGCGCTGCGTTATGCCTATGAAGACATCATGGGCCAGAAGCTCGCCGACATCAACTTCACCGCCGTTCGTGGTATGGACGAAGTGAAATGCGCTGAAGTTCCGCTCACGATCAACGGCGCGGAAGTCGTCGTGAAAGTCGCCGTGGTTTACGGTCTGGCCAAGGCCCGCGAAGTGGTCGAAGCCATCAAAGCCGGCAAGATGGACGTTCACTTCGTCGAAGTGATGGCTTGCCCGGGCGGCTGCATCTCCGGCGCTGGTCAGCCGATCGGTGCGAACCGTGCAAAGCGCGAAGCGCGTCAGGCGGGAACCTACGTCTCCGACGCGGCCGCGGCCGTTCAGAAGTCGCAAGATAACGTTCCGCTTGCGGAATGCTACCAGAAGAACCTCGGCGGCGCGCCGAACTCTCACGAGGCTCACACGCTGCTGCACACGATCTATAACAAGCGCGAAGTCGTGAAATAAAATCGCAGTCTGAACGCAACACGAGGGTCTCGCCCAGGGTGAGACCCTCTTTTTTTCTGAAATTTTAAATATTTTTTCTTTTTTTCCAAATTTCTTGTTGAAATTTTTGAGAGCCGGTCTAAAATATAATTATGCAATAGGTTTTAAAACAAGGGGAACCCTGTATGAACAAATCACATTTTTCGCAAATCGTTTTCCTTTTTCTGGCTCTGATCGCAGCAACAGCACAGCTTCGCGCCGATTATACGTGGACACGTGCGGTTGATGAGCTGAATACAGATTACACGAATACAACCTACTGGACCGGGACTGACGGTCAGGTTCATGTCTCTGGCCCGACGGTGAACGTTTCAAGAGGAAACACGATCTCCATTGGCAAGACGTTCAACCTGGGCGCCGCCAACACGACGACGAATCTGAATATTAATGGCATACTGAATCTCACGGCTGCGCGTCCTGTTGCGGGTATTGGGGATAACTGTGTGAACGTCATTAATGTGAATGGGATGTTCACGGCTAACGCGAACAACTTCTGTTTTGGAGAGAATGCCAAGACCAAAACGACGTTGAACCTGAATCCGGGCGGCACGTTTACCATGAGTGGGTTGGTCGGTTCGTCCGGTCAAGCCACCATTAATATTTCCAATAACTCTTCCATGTTTTTCAAAGAAAAGGCGCTGCTTGGCTGGCGTGGAGCCAAAACAACCTATTCCTATATGGGGATCGTGAATCAGACCGGCGGTTCCTCAACCGCCATGGGTACAACAGGTTCAGCCTGGACGAGTATTTCGGGTCTTGCAACGTCATGTTCATGGGGTGATGAACAAGCTAACGCATCCATGCCTGCGGGCCAGTACATCCTTTCCGGCGGAACGTTCAGCACGCTTCGTTTCGGTTCCAATGACAAATACGACGAAGCGAACTTTTCGGGCAATACAACGACTTACACCAACTCGGACCGTCTGGGGATCTATTCCGATCTGGGCATTTCCCAGGCGCAGGCCGACTCCAAATGCTTCATCATAACGGGTGGTCAGGCGAACATCGTTTCCGTCTCGAATATAACGGCAGATGACTCGGCTCTGTTTGGAACCCTGTCCGTACCGACCCTTTTCACCGGCGGTACGCTGAACGTTCTGCAAATCGACGCGTCCCGCATGAGAGACGACACGTTCGTGCAGGATGGCGGTCTTCTGTCCCCCTCGGGCGGAACGTGGGCCAGCAACCGGTTGACCGTCGAGAAGAACGGCATTTCCTCGACCTCCGTGACGGGCGGCTACACGCAGAACGCCGGCGGGATCCGTCTCGACATCGCCTCTGACACGAGCTACGACACCATGGCCGTCTCCGGCACAGCCAACCTCAACGGCGCGCTGAACGTCCTTGACGCAACGGGCCTGACGAGCGGTTCCAAAACCCACGAGCTTCTGACCGCCGGGACCTTCACCCGCGGCGATAATTACGTTCTGAACGTTGCCGGCCCGAATGTCGCGAGCTACTCGGCCGACTATTCCGGCAACAAGCTCACCCTGACGGTGAACTACGGCGCGACGCAGACCTACACGTGGAAAGGCGGCACGGCGGAGGGCAACGACTTCCTCACCGCCTCGAACTGGACTCCGGACGCGGCTTCGGTCAACTACCAGAATCACATTTTTGGTGACGCGACGAACGGCAACGCCTCCGCCACGGTCCCGGCCAATTACGTCCTCGCCGGCTCGAATAACCTGACGATGGCCAACGGCGGAAGTACCGCCACGCTGAACGTGGAAGGCGGAATGACCATTAACAAATTCCAGACCGGCGGCGGCACGGCAAACCTCAACGTCTCCGGCAACGGAACGCTCGACTTTACCGGCCAGACGAATTTCTCGGGCGGCAATATGACGCTGAGCGGGAACTCCAAAACGACGCTCGCATATACAACAAACAACAGCGTGCGCTCCTACATCGGCCAGGGCGGCAGTAACACGACGTTCACGATGAAGGACAACGCCTCGTTCCACGTCAACATCGGAAATAACGACGGACACCGTTACTTTATTATTGGCGGCGACAACGGTACGGGCACCACGACGTTCAATATGCAGGACAATTCGGTGATGGTCGTCGGCTCGGGTTTGACCCGTAACGCGGGCACATCGATGCACTGGGGCGGTACGGGAACCGTCAACACGACCCTTTCCGGCCACGCGACCCTCTTCACGGAAATACGTCTTTACTTCGGCGAAGACAATAACGGCGATCGTATCAGCACGCTTAACCTCACGGAAAACAGCCGCATGTTCACCGGTCTTTTCCTCAACGGCGGAGCGGGAAACACGCAAATCAACATTCAGGACAACGCCTACCTGAACGTGGACGGCGAGTTCTGCATCAGCTACGGTTCCAGAGCGACGAATAACAAAGTCACCCAAACCGGCGGCCTCGCCGAGATCTGGGGTGACGGCATACGCCGCTGGACCGACCGTCGCGCCGGAATCACCTTCGGCGGAAACGGCGGCACTCAGAGCAACGGCACGTACCAGCTCCAGGGCGGTACGCTGAACACCTACGGCCTGACCTATAAAACCGACAAGAATCAGACAGTGACTGCGCCGTTGATCGAAATGAGCGGCGGCGTGATGAACGTCATTCCGTTCTCCACCGACACTCTCGGTTCGATCGAGGTCCCGATCAACTTCACCGGCGGAACGCTCAACGTCGCGAAAATCGTCGGCTTCGGGAAAACCCGTTCGGCGACTTGGTATAAAGACCACAACGACGGCAAGGCCGACAACAACACGTTCTTCCAGTCCGGCGGCGTTCTTTCCCCGGACGGCGGCTCCGTCATCACCATGGAAACCGGCATCGGTGACTTCGGGAAAACCACGTACAAAACCTTCGTGCCGAGCGCGACGGGCATCAGCCGGACGGCAATCACCGGCCACTACACGCTTTCCGGCACGGGTGCGGTGAAACTCGACATTAACGAGTGGGCCACGGAAGCCTCCGCGAATAACGACCTCGTGACCGTGACCGGCAACGCCAACATCTCCGGCAGCGGCGGGATCAAGGTGAACCTGAGCGACGCGCTCGCGGCCGCCGTCCTGGACGGGTCTTACACCGGCGACGGCAAGATCCTCCTGATGACCGCCAACACCTACTCGAACGCCGGCTCGATCCCGATCTCCTCGTGGGAAAACCAGCTTCCCAGCGCCGATTACAAGTGGTATCCGTCCGTCGAAGGGAAAAACCTCTACGGGAACCTCCGCGCGCTGAACCAGCTCACGTACTGGACGACGGGCAACGACTGGTCCAACAACGTGAATATTGCCAACACGTTCTACGTCGGAAGCACGGCCCACGGCGGGAACGCGAACGCGCAGAATGCGGTCCTCAACGAATCGAACGGTTTGCTTGGAACGATGAATGTCGGCGAAGACGCGGGCAGTCAGGGCAAACTGACGATCACCGGCTCGCCCGTGATCGCCTCTACCCTGAACCAGAACATCGGCCTTTCCGGCACGGGTGAACTCGTGATCGAGCAGAACGCGAACGTCTCGTTCAACTCGACCGTGAGCGCTGGCCTGAACGAAGGCGGCAAAGGCACGCTGACCATCGGCACGAACGGCAGCGAAACGGGCCCGACCGTCTTCATCAAGTCAACCCGGATCGCGGGTGAAACGAACCAGGGCGTCGGCGTCATGAACATGCACAGCGGTACTTTCACCACGAACCAGCTGGACTTCGCGCACACCACCGCCACCAACAACCTGATGACGATGACCGGCGGAACCGTGAACATCAACGGGATGACCCGATTCACCGAAACGAACACTTCCGCGGGAACGTTCAACATGACCGGCGGAACGCTCAATCTGAACCAGCACACGACTTGGGGTTCCCACGGCGTGACCACGGTCAACATTTCCGGCGGTACGATCAACTCCATCGGGCAGTTCGTCCTGAACTTCTACGAAAAGAGCGACTACGTGACGCAGACCGGCGGGACCGTCAACCTTTGGTCCAACAGCAACGTCGGCTGGGGCGTTCGTACCAACCCGGGCTTCATCCTGAACTACAACTCGAAGGGCCAGAATGACTGGCACGCAGGGCTCCAGTTCGGCAACACGGGCGGTTCCGACTCCCTGCGCAACAAGAGCGGCGATCAGGTTTGGGACATTTCCGGCGGTTCGCTCAATACGTACCGAATCTTTACGCTCATCAACACGACCGACACGATGCTGAAGATCTCGGGTGACGCGCTCGTGAACGTCATCAGCGGCGGCAGCGCCAACGACGGCAAATACTACGGCATCCTCGCGGTCCCGACCGAAATGACGGGCGGTACGCTCAACGCCGAAACGATCATCGCGGTGGGTGACTACCACAACAAAGCGGGTGACGTCACGCAGACCAACCACAACTACATGAAGAACGGCCAGTTCCTCCAGCAGGGCGGGACCCTTTCCCCGGACGGCGGCACGGTCGTGAATAACGTATTCGTCCCCGGCACAGCGGCCGCGACCACGACCATCTACGGCAATTACGTCGTGGATCTGAGCAATCTGGTCGATAAATCAACGCCGGCCATTTGTCTGGACGTTTTCTCCGCTGAGGACTACGACCAGGTCAACGTCGCGGGGAACCTGACGATCGACCCGGAAGCCACGCTGCAAATTCGGTATGACGGCTCCAGTCTCGCTGATGTGTTGAACATTTCCGACTTCTTCACCGTAGAAGGAACAGAAGATCAGAACACGTACTCCTTCAGGGAGATCAATATTACGGACTCGCTTGGCAATGTGCTTGCGAGCTTTGGAGGTGACGCGTTTGCGGCCATTTCCACCGGCACTGGTCTTCAGATCGGTTTTGGCAACATGGCGGGTAACGTCCCTGAACCTTCAACGTGGCTCCTGCTCGTTTTCGGTCTGGCAGGTCTGGGCATTTCCAGGAAAAATTTCAAACGAGTTTCCCGTTAAATTTCAGGTGGGCGCTTCATGGAACGCGAAGCGCCCGCGGTTCCAATTTTGTAATGGATGATTTATGATGCGCCGCGCCTTTACACTCGTTGAACTTCTGGTCGTCATTGCAATCATTGGCATGTTGGTCGGTCTGCTTCTCCCTGCCGTGCAGCAGGCGCGTGAGGCCGCCCGTCAGATGCAGTGCGGAAACAATCTGAAGCAGTACGGTCTGGCCTGCCTGAATCACGAAAGTACGATCAAAGCGTTCCCGTCGGGTGGCTGGGATTTCTACTGGGTCGGAACCCCGCAGCGTGGTTTAGGTCCGGACCAGCCAGGCTCGTGGTTTTTCTCGATCCTTCCTTTTATTGAGCAGGACGCGCTGTTCCACCTTGGCGAAGCGAACGGCGTCGATACGATGCCAACCCAAGCGCAGATCCAGACGCGCCTTCAGACTCCAGTTCAGATGTTTACGTGCCCATCACGCCGCACGGTCAAAACGTACCCCACTTCCGGGAAAACATACAAAGAATCCGGCGCGGTTTCGCAGGGGGTCAAGAACGATTACGTCGCGAATTTCGGCACAAAATCCCTGAACCCGGACGGCAGCGCCACGGCAATCGGTTCCCTGGCGGATGGTACGACGAGAAAAAAGAACAATAACTGGCCCAATCCGAACGACACGGGGGTCATTTCGTACCACAGTAAAATTACAATGGGTGAGATCCGTGACGGAACGTCCAACACGTACCTCATCGGCGAAAAGAATCTGGATCCGAACTATTACGAAGGAGTTGAAACAGGCGATAATGAAACGCTCTACAGCGGGGCCTGCAACGATGTACTGCGCGGCGGTTACTTTAATACGACAAGCGACAACGCGGCACCGCTGGCTGACCGTCCCGGCTACCAAAAATTCGTTTTCGGGAGCTGCCACTCCGGTTCATTCGGGATGGTCATGGCCGATGGTTCCGTGCATCGTGTAAGCTACTCCATCGACCCGCAAAACCACTACTACCTCGCGCACCGCGCCGATGGCAAGCCAGTGACGGTCGAATGATTTTTCTTTTCAGGACTGGTTTTCCATCGCTTGCAGTTTTCTTCCCAGCATGAACAGGTAGTCGGAAAACCGGTTCAGCCAATGCGTGATTTCATCCGAAACCGGCACATCGGGGTGATTCTCTTTGAGCCGCCAGATGGCACGTTCCGCCCGGCGGCAAATGGTCCGCGTAAGCTGGGCGAATGCCGCGACCGGGCAATTCTTGCAGTACAGCATCCCATGCAGTTCAGGCAATTCCCGCTCCAGCCGATCGATCTCGGCTTCCAGAAAAGCCGTTTCTTCGGGGCCAACCCGTTCCAGCCACTCGACATTTTCCGGAGTCAGGCAGGAAATTTCGGACTCGGCACGAATGATCACCTGCAGAAAACGTTCCAGTTTCTGATCGATCTCATCGGATTTGACGAACGAGCGAACGACACCCAACGAAGCGTTCAGCTCGTCGAGCGTCCCAATCGCTTCCATCCGCACATCCGTCTTGCGAATGCGTCCCCACGGATACAAATCGGTTTCACCTGAATCACCGCCATGCGTATAAATAGCCATAAATATTATGAGTAAAAAGGGTTAAAAGTTTTCAGGGAGGGGGTTTTCTTTTTTGGAAAATCGTATATGATAAAAGGAAAGTCACTTTCCTTAACAGGGTCCTCGCGGGATGATTGCGTCATGAAAAAAGTTTTTTCGTTTCAGGTTTTTCTTTTCTTTTCGATCTTGAGTCTCTCAGGGCTTTTGCTCCTTTCCGTTGGCTGTACCCCCAAAAAAGCGCAGGAGGAATCGCCAAAGACTGAAACGCAAACCGAAAAGCCATCTGAAACCCCAGCCTCATCGGAGGATCCCGAGGGGGAAACTTCCGAGTCTCCCGATGCATCCGAAGCTATCAGCCAGGAGGAGATCGACAAATACATCAACGACGACGAATATATGTTCGAACATCTGAAACTGGACGCGCCGATCGTTTCCGACCCGGAAAATCTGGTGCGTCTTTTGCCCGAAAAACCACTCTGGATCGACAAGGAACGGAAGCGTGTGGTCCTTCAGGGGTGGGTCTGCCAGAACAAGGTGATGCTGGAATTCTTTCTCTGCTCCGGCACGGGCGGCATTCGGACGTTCCCGTATAAGGACGAAACGGGAGAACCCGCCAAAATGCTTCAATTTAACGGGCCGAAGTGCCACGAGTCGATCATCAGCACGGAGGTTTCCGGCCGTGCGCTGCACACGGCTCTGCTCGCTCTGGGAGTCGAGCAGGGTGAACCGGTCAAATTCCAGCCGAAGTTTGAGCCCCCAAAGGGCGGAAAGGTCAAAGTGACCGTTCGCTGGCGTAAACCCGACGGGAGCGTCGAGGAACACGCGGGTCAGGAATTGGCCGTGGATCAGGATGGAAACCCGATGAAGGCCGATTGGGTTTTTGCCGGAAGCCTCTTTTTCGAGGACAGCGAGGGCGAAAAACGTTACGCCGCCGATATGGAGGGGGAATATTTCGGCGTTTCCAACTTCCCGAGCCTGATCCTGGACGTTACGGAGGAAAGCTCCAGTGCGAATGATTCGCTGATCTATACCGCCAACCAGAAAATCCTGCCGGAACGCGGAACACCTGTGACGATCATCCTGGAAAAGGAGTAAAAAACCAGGAGAAAAACTCCCAAATCCTGCTTACGCGACGCCAAATTCCTCCGAAAACGCACAAAGCCGCAATAGTCCCCGCGGATCAGGCGGATGAGGCGGATTTAAACGGATTGGCTTTCAAGGGAAATCCCACCCCAATCCCTCTTAAACGCCAGTCTCTTTTCACTTCCCACTTTTATTTAAACACGGATTTTCACGGATTAAAAAGATTAAAAGGATTTCGTTCCATTTTCATTGAAACTTCATCAAATCTTTAAATTTCCTTTAAAATAATCTGCGGAAATCCTTTTAATCCGTGAAAATCCGTGTTTAAATCAAGGTCTGAAGTGGAGAAATCTTTCACTTCAGCCTAAAACCCCATGACTTTCATCCAGGCGTAAACGCGGTCCATCCACGCCCCGACGTGGTCGCCCTGGGGTTTCATGCCGAAGCCATGGCCGACTTTCGCGTAGATGTGGAGCTCGGCCGGAATGTTCATCGTGCGGAGTTTATGGTAAACCGCGACGGAACCCATGGCGGAGATTCGGTCCGCATCGCCGTGAATGAGGCACATCGGCGGCGTTTTCTCGTCGAACGCGAAGTCCGAGACCATCGGCGAGGCGTTTCCGTTTTCTTTGTTCACGGAGTCTTTTCCATCCTCCAGCACGTACGCGGGATAAACCGGAGCCGCGAAATTCACGTGACACGGCACTTTATCGAGTTCATCGACCGGTTCATACGCAGGGGTCTGACTCGTCGTGGCGGTCATAAGCGTCAGGTGGCCGCCGGCGGAGAAGCCCATGCAGCCGATTTTTTCCGGGTCGATCCCGAACTTTTCGGCATTGGCGCGGGCAAAACGGACGGCACGCTGCGCGTCGGCCCAGGCGGCCCAGTGTTTTTCGTGCCCTTCACGCCGGGGGACGCGGTACTGCACGACCGCCGCGGTGATCCCTCTGGAATTCAGGTAGGCCGCGACTTCCGTCCCTTCGTGGCTGGCCGCGAGGATCCCGTAGCCGCCGCCGGGGAAGATCAGCATCAGCGCGTCGGAGGTCTTTTTCTCCGGCCGGAAGAGGTGGAACGTCGGATTCGTCACGTTATGAATGCGGCGGAGTCCGTCGTTCTGGGGTTTTTCCTGATCGGCTTCCTTCACGGTCTCCCCGGGAGCCAGACCGGGCCAAAGTTCAAAAACTTCCTCCGCCTGCGCGAAAACCGGGAGGAACAAAAAAAGGGTCAAAAGGGAGAGTAAAAATTTTTTCATGGTTTGGACCTTTCAAAATGAAATGGGACTTCCACTAAACCAGCGCCATGAGCACAAACGCCACGACCGCCGCAACGAAACCGTAGAGCACGAACGGGATCAAAGTTTTGCGAAGGATTTGCCCCTCGTGGCCGATCAAGCCGAGGACGGCGCAGGCGCTGACAATATTATGAATGCAAATCATATTTCCCATCGCGCCGCCGACTCCCTGCAAGGCAATGCAAACGAAGTGCTGATCCGACGTGTAACCAAGTGTTGTGGCCGCGTCCCACTGAAAGTTGGCGAACAGCATGTCGGATACGGTATTGGACCCCGTAATGAAGGAACCAAGACCGCCAATGAAACTGATCAGTCCCGGCCATACAGGAGCGAACGAGGAGGAAAGAAAGTCCGCCATGGCCATGGGCATGGAAACGCCGGTATGACCACCGATAAGGACTTCGGAACAGGAAGACCCCTTGAAGATCGACACAAGCGCGACGGACGCAAGCAGGGCAATGGTCGGAGCCTTCATCTTGGCGAGGGCTGTCCCCCACGCACGGGACACTTTATAGGAGCCGATTTCGTCGTCTTTGGTCATGCCGTGCATGAAAATGGTGAGGATGGCGACAAAAATGAAAGGCAGAATACCCGGGAGGTTGAGCAGCGCAATATTTGACTTTACGCCTTCCTCGCCGAGAATAGTCGTGAAACCAATATTGAAGATTTCATGGTTGATCCAGGGCTTGAGGCCAAACGCCGGCACCCGCGTGAGAACGAGGATGAGACCGCAAAGCACGTACGGCATCCAGGCCTTTATTTGGGACATGTGTTCCTTGAACTCCTTGATGTCGGACGCTTTTACGGTGCCGGACCAGCCGTCATCCCACTCGCTCTGCGGAGCAAAGTCCCAAACCTCTTTGGGGACGCAGACCCCTTTTCTGGTAAGCCAGACGAGGACTGCAAGCCCGATGATCCCCCCGAGCATGGACGGGATCTCCGGCCCGGACCACCACGCCAGGATCATGTACGGGATCCCGAAGCAGGACCCCGCCAGCAAGCAGTACTTCCACGCCGCGAACCCCTCGCTCCACTTTTTGTTCTTCCCGAAGAATCGGGTCATAAAACCGAGCATGAAGACCGGAAGAATGAAGATCATGGGGAGGTGGCCCAGCGTGACGTACTCGCCGATGTGCTTGAAAACCATCGCCGCGTCGGGATTGGAAACGCCCATCTGCTGAAGAGCCTGGACCCCCACGTCCTCAAGCGAAGCGAAACCCTTGAGGATCGGCGTTCCAACCGCTCCAAATGTGACCGGGAAGGAATTAAAGACCAGGCAGAGCACCGCGGCACAGATCGGAGGGAAGCCAAGCCCCAGTAGCAGCGGAGCGGCCAGGGCCGCAGGAGTGCCGAAACCGGCCGCCCCCTCAATGAAAGCCCCGAACATATAGCCGATGATGATCGCCTGGACTCGGCGGTCGGGACTCACTTTCCTCATACCGGCCTGAATGGTCTCCATGGCGCCGGATGTCTGCATGGTGTAGTAGATGAGAAGGGCGCCGAAAACGATGATCAGGATCCCAAAAGCGTCCCAGAAACCCGCCAGCGTAAGTGCGGCGATACGTGTGCCGGAGAGCCCCCAGAAGAAAAAAGCCTCCAGCGCAGCCAGCAGAAACGAAAGCGGCATGGCTTTGGTGGAAGGCCATCGGAATCCGGCCATGAGGATCAATGCAAGGAGTATCGGTAAAAAAGCCAGCAACGCCGCAAGACCGACTGGCATCGTAGTGAAAACGGCTAATGTATTCATCGAAGTGGGGAGTTCGGTAAACCTTGCAAAATGAGAAACCTGACAATTTTCTTTTATTCTACTTTTTCGCAATCGATTGTCAAGCCCCCCCTTTTTCAATCCTGAAAAATGTGGTACAATAAATATTTCATAGAGTTCCTTTTCAGGTCCGATTCCTATTTGAACGTTTTCCAAAATGAGTTTGGTGTTTTCATGAAAGATTCCCGTTCCAATGTGGCTCCGCTTCCGATGAGCATCGAAGAATTATCAGCGCGCGGCTGGGATCAGGTCGATGTGGTTTTTGTTTCCGGTGACGGTTACGTCGATCATCCCTCCTTTGCGGCGGCACTTTTGGGACGCTGGCTCGAGGCGCATGGTTTCCGTGTCGCGATTTTGGCCCAGCCGGACTGGAAGTCGTGCGACGCCTGGCGCAAATTCGGGAGACCGCGCCTTTGTTTCGCTGTGACCGCTGGAAACATGGACTCCATGGTGAACCATTACACAGCAAACCGGAAAGTCCGCAACGTGGACGCCTACACACCCGGGGGAAAAATCGGTATGCGCCCGGACCGTGCCTCGGCCGTTTATTGCCAGCGTGCGCGGGAGGCGTTTCCGGGAGTCCCCGTCCTGCTTGGCGGTGTAGAAGCGAGCCTGCGCCGGTTGGCCCATTACGACTATTGGAGCGATAAAGTCCGCCGGAGCGCCCTGCTCGACTCGAAAGCGGACCTTCTTTCCATCGGAATGGGCGAAGCGTCACTTCTTGAAATGGTTCAGCGGCTCGACGCGGGGGCGGTCCCGTCCGAAATGCGCGACATTCCAGGGACTGCGTACCGGCTTGGCGCCTCGGAATTTCTGACTGAGGTGGACGAAAACGGAAACCGGACGATCGATCTCTCGAAACTCCCCGAAAACGTGGTGATCCTTCCCTCCACCGAGGAGGTCACGACCAATAAAAAAGCGTTCGCCGAAATGACGAAAATGATTTACGACGAGCTGAACCCGTTCAGCGGGCGCCCGCTTTTCCAGCAGTGCGGAACGGAAGCTGTGATCGTGAATCCGCCAGCCAAACCACGTACCACGGACGAAATGGACGAAATCTACGGTCTGCCCTTCACCCGGCGCGAGCATCCCAGCTATGGCGACGCGAAAATCCCGGCTCTACAAACTGTCCGCGACTCCATTCAGGCAGTTCGCGGCTGCTATGGCGGCTGCTCGTTCTGCTCGATCGGCGCTCACGAAGGGAAGATCACCCAGTGCCGCTCCAAAGAATCGATCCTTGAAGAAGCCGAGAGAATGACGGAGGATCTGCATTTTAGCGGGACCATCACCGACATCGGTGGGCCTACTGCCAACATGTACGGGACGAAATGCAAAAATGAGGCTGCGCAAAAGGTCTGCAAACGTTCGAGCTGCCTCTTCCCGGCCATTTGCCCGAATCTGGAGACGAGCCACCGTGAATTCATCGACCTGCTGGATGCTGCGCGCGAAGTGAAGGGCGTGAAAAACGTCTTCATCGCCTCGGGAATCCGTTCCGATCTGGCACAGGCCGCGCCGGAGTACAAAGAATTCCTTGAAAAGCTCATCGCGTACCACACAGGCGGGCACCTGAGCGTTGCGCCAGAGCATGTTGCGTCCTGTGTCCTGAAAGCAATGCACAAGCCGGAAATTGACGAGTACGACCGTTTCGTTGAGGATTTCGACGAAATGACGGAAGAGCTTGGGAAAGACTACTACACCGTGCCTTATTTCATCGCCTCTCATCCCGGATGCAGGCTGGAGGATATGGTGGAACTGGCAGAGTATATGCATCAGTACGGCTACAGACCAAAGCAGGTACAGGACTTTTATCCAACGCCATTCACGCTTGCGACCTGTATGTACTACACTGGGCTTGATCCGCTGACGGGCGAGGAAGTTTATTGCGCTCATGGCGATCGTGAACGTAAAATGCAGCGTGCCTTGCTTCAATACTTTATGCCGGAAAACTATTACACGGTACGCGAAGCTCTGGAGAAAGTTGGACGCACCGACCTGATTGGCTCAGACGCCGAGTGTCTGATTGCCTCGCAAGGTCCCGCCGTAACCGCGACCGTTGAACGGGCTTCGGCTGACCGGGGCGGTTACCGCCAACGGACTCGTGAAGAAAATGCCGCCCAAGAACAGCGGGCGTTCCAGCGGGCTTTGAACGAAGAAGGTGCGATGGGAACCAACAGTCTGCGCAAACTTCAGGCTGAAAGCGAACGCAGAAACCGCGGAGAACGAAGGGAACGGGGCAGTTTTCGCCGATCCCGTGGAGATGGTTTTCACCGTTCTCGCCGTGACCGGGATTTCGGCAGTGGCCGGTACTCTGATAACTCGGACCGATTTGCAAATCGTGACCGTTTTCAGGGAAGTGAAGGGCGTGATCGCTCAGGTCGTTTCTCAGACCGTTTTGAACGCGCAGATCGTGCCGGGCGTTTTTCCGACCGTTTCGAGGATCGTTATGCCCGTGAAAGACGAAACGACCAAAATTACGGGAACCGTTTTGACCGAGGCAGCCGGTCCGGGAAACCCGACCGTTTTGGTCGCGTGGACTACCGTGATTCCTGGAAGACAGCGCGGCGTGGGCCGAATCCCCGATTCCAGCAGACCGGCGACGAAAGAGGCGGAAATTTCAATGAAGACCATCAGGACTACTTCAACGCGGAAAAACCCGATCGTGATAATCGTCGTGAAGGCGGTTTCCGGAGGAGCAGTCGTTTTGGCGGGCCTCATCGGGAACGTCGTGACGGTGGTGGTTTTGAAGGGGAGCGTCGTGAAGGTGGTTTCCGGAGGAGCAGTCGTTTCGGCGGGCCTCATCGGGAACGTCGTGACGGTGGTTTTGAAGGGGAACGTCGGGAAGGCGGATTCGGCGGGCCTCGTCGGGAACGTCGTGACGGTGGTTTTGAAGGGGAACGTCGGGAAGGCGGTTTCAAACGCGGCGGCGGTTTTAAAGGTAAACGTAATGACGGAGGCTTCCGGAAAAAGAAATTTTAGTTTTCAGGAAGTACGGAGTCCACATCCTTTCATTCAGTCATAATATTCCGGTTTCCCTCGGAGCAGGAAAATCCTATGAACTTCAAGCTCGTAACTTTCAATCTGGGAATCATCACCGCGCTCATAACAACTTTTATGATATTCTCGCTGGTGTGGGCACTCCCCTGCCTAGGCGGCGTTTGGAAGTACGAGGCAAACGGGGTTTGGGCGCTTTGCGTCTCCATTTTGATGACCGGGCTTTTGAGTTTTCTCTTCTTCCGGTTCGGTCACACTGCGCGAAAAGACCGGGTTTTCCGCCGTGAAGCGATTGCCACGGTGGGCCTTGGATGGATCTGCGCCTGCGCTTGCGGGGCTTTCCCGTACATTCTCAGCGAAATTCCGCGAGATGTTGCGGAGGATGGAACCCCCATCCCAATGACGGTCGTGGACGCTCTTTACGAATCGGTCTCCGGTCTGACGACGACCGGTGTTTCCGTCGTTCAAACGCAGGATATGCCGGAACTAATGCCTCGGACGATTTTGTTCTGGCGGTCGCTTACCCACTTCATTGGTGGGGTGGGGATCGTCGTTTTGCTCGTTGCTCTGCTTGATACCGGTATGGCGGGCCGACTTTTGGTTTCGGGGGAGGTCACAGGACCTAAACAGGCCATTCAGGGGGCGCGGATCCAGATGGTGATCCGGCGCACGATGGAGGTTTACCTCGTACTAAATGTCCTGCTCATTTTTTCATTGCACGTATGTGGATTGACATGGTTTGATTCGCTCAGCTACTCGTTCGGGACGATCTCGACTGGTGGGTTGGCCCCACATTCTTCGGATCCCCAGTTCTGTGTGTTAAATTCACCGGCAACGCAGTGGGTCATGAGCACATTTATGCTGATTTCTGGTGTAAATCTTCTGTCGCTTTACTTTTTCGCTCACGGAAACTGGAAACCGCTCTTGAAGAACAGTGAATGGCGTTGCTACATGTTGATCGTGCTGATTGCCACGCTAACGATCGCCTTCAAAGAAGCCTCCTGGCATGGGGTTGGAATTCTGAGCACCTTGCGGAACAGTTTCTTCCACGTCGCATCCTGTATTACAACGACCGGTTATGTGGTGGATGATTACACTCAATGGACACCCGCGGCTCAGATGGCTCTTTTTACTTTGATGTTCATTTCAGCCTGCTCAGGAAGTACTACCGGTGGTATTAAAGTTGTGCGCTATATCCTGCTCGTAAAGATTTTGAACATCGAAATGGAGAAAATATACCGTCCCTCGATCGTTCATCCGCTTTATTATAATGGCGAGCGTGTACGTGACCAGTCGATCGTCAGTGGGGTACTCCAGTTTTTTTGCCTGACATTTTTGACCCTGCTTTGTACATGGATCCTGCTCATGTTCATTGAGCCGGATTCCATTTGGGCACATCATACTGCTACGGCGACAGGGAAGGCGGGAGATTTGCTTGCCGTAGCGGTTTCCCACTTCGCAAATGTTGGGCTGGGAATGGGCGAGTTCGTCGTAAATCATTCCTTTGGTGACCTGACACAAATTTCCAAATTCCTCCTTTTGTGTGTCATGCTTTTAGGGCGTTTGGACTTTTTCGCAATTTTGCTCCTTTTCTCGCCAGCATTTTGGAAGCGGTAATTCAGTATTTCAACCTTCATATTCAAATTACATGAGCAGACTTTGGGCCATCGGCGACATTCACGGCTTTTCCCTCGCTTTTTCCAGACTTTTGGACACGATCCAGCCGGAACATGACGACATGATCGTTACACTCGGCGATTACATCGACCGTGGGCCTGACTCGCGTGGGGTACTCGACCGTGTGATCCGTCTCAAAAAGGAATGCCAGCTTAAAACTCTGCGCGGTAACCATGAGCAAATGCTTTTGGACCTTCTCGCCCGGGAGAAAAACGGTACACTTTACACGCCCATCTGGAAGAGTTTTTTCTCCAAAAAGCAGGAACTCCAGCTCAAAGACTGGCTGGACCTCGGAGGACGGCAGACGCTTCAATCGTATGGACCGTTAACGACGCGCATCTCGCAAATTCCACAGGAGCATCTTGATTTTATGGCTTCGACGGAGCTTTATTTCGAAACAGCCGACTTCCTTTTCATGCACGCGGCTTATGTTGCCGAGCTTGAAATGGCCGCTCAACCCCAGGAAATGCTTCTTTACCACCGCCTCCGGGTTTCCGTTCCGGGGCCTCACATTTCAGGGAAAAAAGCCTACGTTGGTCATTCCGCCCAGAAATCCGGTGAGATTTTGGACTGTGGTCATCTGGTCTGTATTGACACGCGCCTGTACGGTGGTGGCTGGCTGACGGCCGTAGAAGTTCAAACCGGCGAAACGCTCCAGGTTGACGCGGGCGGAAGGTTTCGGCATTGAATTTTCGTTTTATGTCCCAGTTCAAGTTAGGGGTTTTCGGATTTTTTAAAGTTTTTCTCCCTTTTTCCGAAAATTTCCCCATTTCTCTATTGGCTAAATGCGTAAAATAGGCTATACTCTTTTTATAAATTTTCGCATTTTAACACGAATGGAGAGTAATCATGCGTTCTTTTTCAAAGGGTTGGGACCTTGTGCTTTTTGCCGTTTTATTCGTCATTAGTCCGCTTTTTGTTTCTGCGGCCGAGGACGTGAGACCGTACCTCGTCACCAAAGATAACGGCCCGTGGTTCATTTCCGTTTATGTTTTTTCGGACATTAATGCGGAACTGGCTGCAGATCAGGCGGTTCGTTTGACCCGGGAACTGCGTGAAGATTTTAAACTCCCCGCCTTCATCTACGTCAGAGAATCAGAGGAAGGCAAGACGATGGAAGGCCGCCCGTACTACGTCGTGGACCCCAATAATCCTGACGCGAAACCGCAAATTTCCACGAAATACCACTACTTAAACCCATCAGCGTCGCACGAATTCGCGGTTCTGGTCGGTAATTTTGCATCGGTGGAAGACCCCCGTGCCGCGAAAACTCTGGCCCGGATCAAGACGCTTCAGCCGAAGTGCCTGGCTAATGTTCCTTCCAGAAATCCGGCTGACCCGGAAAATCGCCAGCCTCTTTCCCGTGCGTTCATGACATCCAACCCGCTTCTGCCTCGTGATTTCTTTGTTTCTCCGGGTTTGGACCCTGTGGTTCTGGCCGCGAACAAAGACATTAAACGCTACTCACTGCTCGACTGCCCGGGAAAATACACGGTTCAGGTCGCGGTTCTGAAGGGCGTCACGACCCTCAACCAGCAGCGTATCGCCGAGATCCAGGCCAACGACTCGAAAGGTCTTTCCATTAAAGGTCAGACGCTCAGTGATGCTGATGAAAAAGCGATCCTTCTCTGTGAAGGATTGCGCGCGAAGGGCTACGAAGCTTACGTTTTCCGTGATCGGTACGCCAGCATCGTGACGATTGGAAGTTTTGATTCCGTTGGAAGTGAAGTAAACGGTCAGTTCACGTTCAGACCCGAAATCCTTCAAATCATCAAAACTTTCAGCGCTGGTACCGACCCGACTCAGGCAGGAATCGCGAGCATCAAACGTAAAACCCTCGCAGAAATTCCCGGAGGTAAGGCCCCCAGGAAAGAAGCCGCAAACATTCTGTTCGACCCGATGCCTCGCGTGGTTCAGGCCCCGAAACGTCCGGTCCTGAAATGATCCGGAAACGCGTTTGAGGCGTAAGTAATACTTTCCTCGAAGGCCCCGCTTGAGTGAAAATTCAGGCGGGGTCTTTTTTGCCCCTCCCCCTTTTGTGAATTCTTTTTTCAGGTATAATAGAGAAAAAATCTGATAAAAAATTAACCATTTCAAGGAGGTTTCGAAATGAAAGTCGCCAATATTCGCACGAATCGCGGCCTGATCCGCTTCCAGCTCTTCACCGATGAGGTCCCGCGCACCACGCAGAATTTCATCGATCTGGCCAACAAAAAATTTTACGACGGGATCAAATTTCATCGCGTCATCGCCGACTTCATGATCCAGACCGGAGATCCGACTGGTACCGGCTGCGGCGGACCAGGATACAAATTCAACGACGAGTTCCACCCGAACCTGCGTCACGACGGCCCGGGCGTCGTATCAATGGCAAACGCCGGCCCAAACACGAACGGTTCGCAGTTTTTCATCAC
>JAFTCU010000322.1 GCA_017454585.1 Thermoguttaceae bacterium
AGAGGGGGGTGGAAGCCTCCCCTCTTGACTTTATGTGGTGATTGGATATAATCGAGAACGTCGCGAGGGATCTGAACAGTCCGTAGTCTTGAATGGACCGTAGCACTTCGCTGGGAATCTTTGCAGAAAAAGGAAAACCGCTCATGGCGCAGAAACAGATCATTCACAAGGCCGGCTATCAGATGGAAGCACTGGCGAATCACATCCAGCAGCTTTTCGAAGACGAAGAGTACGATGTTCAGGTTTTGAATCTGGGCAACGACATCCTCATTCAGGTACGCAACACGCCCGAGGAGGACGGTTCGTGGAAGGCTTGGGGCAAACGGCTAACCGGCCTGAGTAACGTGGCGACGCTCAAACTTGGGCGCTGTGGCGACGATCTGGAGATCGAGAGCACCAGTACCAAATGGCTCGACAAAGCAGCCGTGGCGGGCGTGTCTCTTTTCATGCTGTGGCCGCTTTTAATCACCTCGGGCATCGGCGCCTACCAGCAGAACCAGTTGATTGACCGTCTGTTTCAGGAATCGCTGGCGTACCTGGCGCGGATGAACGAAACGTCCTTCCCCAACCCGTAAAGCGGTCAAGGAAGGACGCCGTACTCTGAGTGTTTTTTCGCGTCGCTGTTGAGCGGCGTCTCGGTTCTATTTCAGCTGGGCTTTCAGTTCCTGAAAACTTTCCAGCGCGCTTTGCAGGTTTTCAATGATGTCGTCGGCCAATTCATCGGGAGACGGCAGGTTATCCAGATCCGCGAGGGATTTATCTTTGATCCAGAAGATGTCGAGGCTGGTTTTATCCCGTTCCAGAATCTCGGCGACGTCGAATTTGCGCCAGCGGCCGTCCGGGTTCGCCTCGCTCCATGTTTCGGTGCGTTCGTGGCGGTTCTCGGGATGGTAGCAGCGGATAAAATCCTGCAGGTCCGCGTACTGCATGGGTTTCTGTTTCAGCGTAAAGTGAACGTTGGTTCGAAAGTCGTAAATCCACACGGTCTTGGTCTGCGTTTCGGGCCCGGCGGGGCGTTTATCGAAGAAAATGACATTGGCTTTGACGCCGGGTTTGTAAAAGATGCCGGTTGGCAGACGCAAAATCGTGTGCAGGTCGGTGGTCTGCAGCAGTTTCTTTCGGATGATTTCGCCGGCGCCGCCTTCGAAAAGCACGTTGTCGGGCACGACCACGGCCGCCTTGCCGTCTGCTTTCAGAATCGTGTTGATGTGCTGGACGAAGTTCAGCTGTTTGTTGCTGCAGGTCGTCCAGAAATCCTGCCGATTGTACACGAGGTCGTCTTCTTCCTGTTCGCCTTCCTCGTTGGTGAAGGTGATGGAGGACTTTTTCCCGAAGGGCGGGTTGGTGAGCACGTAATCCACGCGGTAGCCGGGATCCGCAAGCAGTGAATCCCCGCGGGCAACGGGCACATTGCCGTAAATATCGCCGATGTTGTGCAGGTAAAGGTTCATCAGGCAGAGTTTGAACGTGGACGCCACCAGTTCATTTCCGTAGAAGGTGCTGTTTTTGAGGAATTCTTTCTGTTTCCGGTCGAGGGCGTAGTTTTTCGGGTCAGCGAGGAACGCCTGAGCCGCAAGGAAGAACCCACCGCTGCCGCAGCAGGGGTCCGCGATGGTTTTCATCGGTTCCGGACGCACGCAGGCGACCATCGCCTGAATCAGCGCACGGGGGGTGAAGTACTGTCCCGCGCCGGATTTCACGTCTTCGGCGTTTTTCTGGAGCAGGCCTTCGTAAATTTCGCCTTTAACGTCCGAGGACATGGACACCCATTTTTCCCGATCGATCATCTGCACGACGCGGTACAGAATGGCGACGTTGCTGATTTTGTTGACAGCGCCTTGGAAGATTTGCCCGAGGATACCGCCCCGTTCGCCGAGTATTTCCAGAGTTTTTTTATATTGGGCTTCCAGTTCCGCGCCGGTCAGGGAATTCATATCGGTCCAGCCGTAGCCTTTGGGGATGCCGGTCTTTTTTTGGTAGGGAGGTTTAGTGTATTCATCGGACATTTTCAGGAAGATTATGTAGGTCAGCTGTTCCAGATAATCGCCTTAGGACAAGCCGTCGTCCCGCAGCGCGTTGCACATACCC
>JAFTCU010000323.1 GCA_017454585.1 Thermoguttaceae bacterium
ACGTCCGCCGCAGCCCACCAGGGCGATGCGGATCGTTTCGTCACCAGCCGCGTGAACGCGCGGACTGGTCATGCTTGCGACCGCGGCAGCGGCGGCGCTGGTTTTGAGAAAATTACGGCGAGTCAAAGCAGCCATGAAAATCTTCCTTTCTTCAGGTAGAATTTGGGTTGGAATGGATGGGTGGGAGCAAGAGTCCCGATCATTAAATTAAGTATTTCAATTTTATCAGACATTCAGGAGAAAGTCAAGTATTTCCCCGCTTCTTTTAGGGAAATTTTTCAAGAAATTTTAAGACCTCGTGAATCATCAGAAAGACGAAAAGACGAAACCGCGTTTCTCCTGGAGCGATTTCGCCTTTCGTTAATGGTGTTTCTCTGGAATCCTACATCGAGAACGTTCCGCGCAGACCCAGCACAAACACGTCTTCTTCATCCGCATTGCCTCCCGGGTTTTTCACCCACTGGACGTTTGGCGTGACGGCGAAGAAATCGCGCAGGACGCACCGGTAGTAAATTTCGATGTGGCTTTCATCACCAGCGTTTTCGAGGGAATCACGCATTGCATCGGTGATTTGCGCCAGCCCGTAGGCCACGCCGAACGTATCGTCGGGCCGCCAGTAGAAGTTCATGAACTGGAAACCGCAGCTGGCGTGGGCCTTAATATCGTTGAAGTCCTCGTTGCACTGCTGGCTGTAGCGGCCCCAAATACCAAAGTGGTGGGTGATTTCCTGGTCGAACGAGAGTCCCCAGCCGCGGTTGGTGAACGCTTCGCTCAAAACGCCTTCTTCGTCCTCGAATGCACTGTGAGAGCTCGTCCAGCCGAAGAACCGGTAATTCCCCTGATGACAGTTGAAAACCGGATGCCAGCCGATTTCCAGAATGGCGAACACGTTATGCAGAACGTCATCCCAGCCCGAGTTGTTCTGTACTCCCAGACCAACGGTGAATCGTTCACTGGGTTCCCAGAAAAACATTCCGCCGAACGAGTTGTCCGGAAATTCCGTTGCGAGGTTATTGATGAATCCGCTGGAAAGGAACTGCTCGTGCTCGCAGTTCGCGTACTGGTTTGTGTCAAATTCGTTCGTCAGGTCAATTTTTCCGACGATCCCGCGAAAATGGCCGTCGAGAAATTTGTGCTGGTACCAGACTTCCGTGAACTCGATCCCGTCACTTGGTCCCCACGCATGGTCGTTGAAGCCGGAAAAAGTGGGTATCCGGCCATCGAGACCTTCGCCGCCGCCGGCTTCGAGTTTCATGTAGAATGAACCTTTTTCTCCTGCGGGGAACAAAGCCTCCAGGTCAAGGCCATACACCGCGTCCGTTTGAGATTCCCAGCTCGCGCTTGAGCCGGTATTTCCCTGGACGATCCCGTCCACGATCAGGCCCCATTCAATGCGCTGCCAGTAGGACTTTTCTTCCTCGACTACTTCACCGTCCGGAGTTTCGACGATTGTTTTTTCTGTTCCTGAAATGATACTTTTTTCGTCAGTGGGACTGACGTGCATCGGATCGGCAAAAACCGTTCCGGCTGCCAATCCAAGGCAGAGAAAACCTCCCCCTAATCTCCTTAAAAACTTTTTCATAAAACCCTTCCTTAGGTCAAAATGCGCGACTATATCAGGGTTGAACAATAAAGCCGCTGGTTGGTATGCCCAGCAATTTTAGGGTTGACTAAATTGACTGTTGGCACATAACGCACAGCCGTTTTGGGGGTTGTCAAACTTGCTGCAGGTCAATAGTTCGCACCTGTTTTGAGGTTGATCAAAAGTGTGCTGAATTTATTGGTACTATCGTGAAAATCGTTATAATAGTTAAATGTTTATCCAAAAAAATGGCAAAATTTCCGGAATATTTTTTGAAAAAAAACGCCTCGGAAGGGCAAAAAAACGGAAAAAATAAGAGATTACGCCTTGAAATTTCTGAAGATTTTGCTATAATCAAAAATCAGTCCACCTTTTCAGAAGGGTTTGTACCATTTAACCCCATGGGTCATTAAATATTATGTTGGAAATTCTTAGCAAGCGCGAAGTTGCTCCGCGTATTTTTGAGATGGTCGTTCATGCGCCGCGTGTCGCCGCCAAGGCGATGCCGGGCCATTTTGTGATCGTGATGCCGGAAGAGATCGGCGAGCGTATCCCGCTGACGATCGCGGACTATGACCGTGACGCCGGGACCGTGACGCTCGTTCTGATGACGGTCGGCGTGACCTCGACGAAACTTTCCCTCCTGAATGAAGGCGATTCGCTTTACGCCCTGATCGGCCCGCTCGGCAATCCGTCTGAAATGGGTCAGTTCGGCACGGCCGTTCTGGTGGCGGGCGGCGTTGGTACCGCTCCGGTTTATCCGATTGCCAAACTTTTGCACGAGCAGGGAAACAAAGTCGTCGTGATCCAGGGCGCGCGAACGAAGGAGCTTTTGTTCTGGGTCGATAAAATGGCGGCAGTCTGCGACGAGCACATCGTCTGCACCGATGACGGAACATTCGGCCGCAAAGCGATGGTCACCGAGCCGCTGAAGGAATTGCTCGAGACGCGCCCTGGCGAGATCGGCTGCGTCTGGACGATCGGGCCGGCCATCATGATGAAGTTCTGCGCGAAAACGACCGAGCCGTTCGGCATCAAGACGGTTGC
>JAFTCU010000324.1 GCA_017454585.1 Thermoguttaceae bacterium
GGAACCAGCTCCACGGAGAGTTCGGCTTTTTCCCCTCTTGCAGGGCTTTTTCCGCCTCCGCAAAACCCTCGGCCGCGGTAAAGATCTCGTCCTCGTAGGCGATCTCCGGGTTCCACGCCGTCGTGTCGCATTCGATCGTCGGGCCACTGGAAAGAATGAACCGGATCTGGCTCCCCTCCTTCACCGGGTAAGAAAGCGTGTACGACGCGCCGGTCCCGTCCTGGCCGCCGATTTTGGCCTCCCAGATTTTTTCACGGTCAAGCTCGATCCGGGCCTCGATCCCGTCACCCCAAATGTGAAGTTTGCGGACCGTGCCGCGCAGAGAAACGTTTCCGGCCCGCGGAGCCGTAAAGATCAGGACCGCCGGGGCTTTGGTGCCGGGGTGCATCCACGTTTTCCCGATGCGGGTCCAGTCCGCGCCGCGGAAGAAGTGCGAGCCATACCAAACGTCCTTTGAGTCGAAATCCAGCGGCGTGAAACGGGCCGACTTGCCCAAGTTGGTGGTTTTCCACGCGTCCGAGTTCCAGAAATCTTCCGCTGCGACCGAAAAAACCATGAGAAAAAGCAGGAGAAAAGAAAAAAGGAAGGGACGATTCATAAAAAGACCTCGGGGGCTGGAAAAATGGAAGGTAAAATACTCCTTTCATTATAATACGGTTTTGGAGTTTTGCAAGACGGTGCCTGGAAAAAATCTGAAATTTTCCAAGGGGAGGAAAATGAAGAACTTTTTTCAAAAATTTCAAAAAAATTGCACCGAATGCAACACTCATTCGTTTATAATAGAACAGAGACTTAAAAATGTCCTACACGGCTCATACACAAAGGGGAAAATTCATGAAAAAGGTCCTGTTCCGAACCCTCCTCGTCCTGATCCCGCTCGGTTTATTCGTTTGGTGGAACTGGTTTACTGATGTTCCTCTGAAAATCAGCCCGGAAACGTCACTCATCACTTCACCGCTCACTCCGGATGGGAAAGTGGACTACACGACCTGGCTGCTCAGCCTGTACCCGGAAGGGCTTCAGACCGAACGAAACGCAGCCTGGCGGCTCATGAAAGAAATTGATTTGAGGGATCTTCAGCAGCGTGATAATGAAGACTCGGAGATCTCTGATAGCGTATGGAAAGAAATGTGCGGCCTGATGGATCAAGACCCCGACGCTCCGCGCCTGGCCTACAAAACCCCCTTCCTGAAAACGATGGAAGAGTATTTTCAGGCCAAAGATCCGGATGATCTCACCTCCATCAACGACGCGAGGTTCTACATCCTGCATTCCCAAGATTTTAGTCGGGAGGATTTCGTCGCAAAGTACGAAGATTTTATCCGGGCGTGGTCAGAAGAAAACGCGCCCGCCCTGGATCGGATCGAGGAAATCCTTCTGGACCCCAAATCAGAATATTTCTTTTTCCCCTTTTTGATACCCGAGGGAAATTTCACTCCTTGGGATATTAAGACTCCCACCATTCCTTCAATGTATGGCCTTGGGGATTCTTTAGTCATTCGCGCAATCTGGAATCTTTCTCAGGGAAACAACGAAAACGCCATTCGCAGTTTTGAAGCCGTGAATCGTATGGGAACACTGCTCCAAAAGGGGAGTCGTGATATTGTGACCTACCTCCTTGGGGTCCGGATGCAGGGCGCAGGAATCTTTATACCATTTGTAGAAGCCAAAACCCCATTGACTGCCGAACAATGGAAGCGGCTCAGGGATCTTCCTTTTTTTGAGTATTCACCAGAAGAATTTTATCACATAATCAAAACTTTTGATTTTCCTGTGATCCTGAATGGCATCCAATATTGTTCGAACAGGAAAATTACGGATCCGTATGATGTGATCCTCCCACCGCCTGATTCCAAATTCTGGTATTTTGGTTACGACTGGAACCAAATCGCCCGGGAAATTCGTCAGGCGCAAAAGGAAGTGGAAGCCAACTTTCAGAAAGATCCTCTGCATGCCGATATGGACGTGCTCTCAGTGGTCAAAGATGAACCCCAATCCAAGTGGGAAACCATTCGAAGATTTTTCCTTTCCAGCCGGAAAACCCGGTCACACATGTTCACCCTGATTTTGCTCCGCGAATTCTCCCTGAATCCTTTCAGAGAAATACTCCTTGCTCACACGACTAGTGGTCACCTTCTCCGCCTGAAGTGCGCCCTTGAACTTTACCTACTCGATCACAACAACGAGATCCCTTCGGCATTCACAACGGACTCGGAGGGAAAACCGCTTCACTCCTGGACCATTCAGCTTTTGCCGTACCTCGGAAAAGAGGCTGAGGAACTGTACGCCAAAATCCGGCTGGACGAGCCGTGGGATTCAGAATGGAACGCGCAGTTCCACAATCAAATGCCGAACGTTTTCACGTCCTCAAACGAGCTGGGAAGTCACGACATTACCAGCTTCTGTTGGGTAAAAGAGTGCGAGAAATTCACAGTCTTCCAGAATTCCAGGGCCAAAAACTGGATGGACCCTTCCGCGTTTATGACCGAAAAAGAGGCAGAGGAAGAATTACAGAAAGATAAAAAACCAACGACGCCGAAGAATGACTGGAAGATTGATTTTTAATCCCTAAAACCAGCCCATGAAAAAGCCCCCTCATTATGGGGGGTTTTTCATTAATTAGTCTCGCTTTTGTTTTTCTCATCCCGCAGGAATATCGGTTCGAGCCGCGAATCCACCTCGTCAAGCATTTTCGGGATCCCGGTGTTTTCGTCGCGCGTTTCCTCGCCCGGAGCCGCGGCGCGGTTTTCCTCCACGCGCTGAATGAACTTTTCCGACATTTCGTAAACCTTTTTCGACGTTTCGGTCTTGGCATCGGAAGGCTCTGGAAGCCTCTTTTTACCTGCTTCCGCGATCTTAAGCAAGTATTTCGCACTGCGGGATTGCGCCACCATCGGGACAGTACTATCCGCGAACGTAATCATTCCAAACGAAACGAGCCACGTCACCACAAGTGCCAGCAAAAAACCAAAAACCAGGCCAAAAAGGTGGTTCCAGAGCGTCAGATGACTCTTTTTCAGGCACGCTTCCATCAAGGAAACCAGAATCGTAATGACCAGCGCGGTAAGCAGAAAAAGAGCGACTCCTGCGATCCACTTCATCGGAACGGTCGAAGCCCAACCGAAAGTTTGAATCAGATTCTCGTGAAACCGGTAAGCGACCATGGCCCCTAAAAACGGGATCAGAACGTACTTCAGCGCGGACACGAAACCACGTATGAAACCCCAAAGAGTTCCGAAACCGATAAACAAAAGAACACCAAAATCAAAATAATCGCTGGGGGTCATTTCTTCACCAGGTCCTTACTGTCGAGCCAAATCGTAACGGGTCCGTCATTTACCAGAGAAACTTCCATCATGGTGCGGAATCGGCCAGTTTCCACGTGAAAACCTTTTTCCCGCAGGATCGCAACGCATTCCTCGTACACACGCTCGGCCATTTCGGGAGGAGCGGCGTCTGTAAAACTCGGTCGTCGGCCCTTCCGACAGTCCGCGTAGAGGGTAAACTGGCTCACGACCAGGATCTCACCACCGACGTCCGCCAGAGAAAGATTCATTTTTTCTTCAGCGTCCTCGAAAATGCGCAGACCGACCATTTTGTTCAAAAGGGCGTCCCGATCAGAATTGGTATCGACTGCGGAAACCCCAAGAAGGACAAGAATACCAAGGCCGATTTTCCCGACGACTTCACCATCCACCCGCACAGACGCGGAAGAAACCCTTTGAATACACGCACGCATGGTAAAAAAATGTAAGGCGGAAATGGAGTGCGAAGCATGGAATTACGCGTTGGGAAAATCTCTCGCCATGGAACTGGCGCGTAATTCCGGCCTCCGGCCTCCATTACCGCCTTCCATTTACGCGTAATTCCGGCCTCCATTACCGCCTTTCACTAAAGTAATGAATTACTCTTCTTCCGGGACTTCTCCGCGCTCGATCATCACCGCTTTTCGGCTCAGTTTCACGCGGTCCTGCTCATCGATGTCGATCACTTTCACGTCCATGACGTCACCGACCTGGCAAACGTCCGAAACACGCTGAACGTAACCGCTCGAAAGCTCGCTGATGTGGCAAAGACCATCGCGGCCGGGCAAAATCTCAATGAACGCGCCAAAGTCCTTAATACTCGTGACGCGCCCACGGTAGATCCGACCGATCTCGACCGTCGCGGTCAGAGCGTCCACCTGGTTCAGAGCGTCCTGCGCACTGTCAAGGTTAGAGCTGGAAATAATGACCGTTCCGTCTTCTTCGATATCGATCGTCGCACCCGTGGCATCCTGGATCGCGCGGATGGTTTTTCCGCCGGGGCCAATGAGAAGGCCGATCTTGTCCGGGTTGATGTGCGTACGGAGCAGACGCGGCGCCCACTCGGAAATGTCCGTACGCGGACGTGGGATCGAACGAAGCATCGTGCGCAAAATCTGAATTCTTGCTTCTCGGCTTTGGGCCATCGTCGCGCGGATCATTTCATTCGTGATCCCGTCGATCTTGAGGTCAAGCTGAATGCCCGTGATGCCGTTTTGCGTACCGGCAATTTTGAAATCCATGTCGCCGTAATGGTCTTCATCACCGATGATGTCGGTCATGAGAGTCCACTTTTCGTTGCTTTCTTTCACGAGACCGACCGAAATACCCGCCACCGGGTTCGTGATCGGAACGCCCGCGTCCATCAGACCGAGCGTTGCGCCACAAACGGACGCCATCGAGCTGGAACCATTCGACTCCAGAATGTCCGAAATGACACGAATCGTGTACGGGAAATCTTCCTGAGCTGGAATGACGGGGTTCACGCTGCGTTCCGCCAGCGCACCATGACCAAGCTCGCGGCGGCCCGGGCTGCGGATCGGACGGCACTCACCAACCGAGTACGGCGGGAAGTTGTAGTCCAACATAAACTTTTTGCTGTATTCCTCAAACAGACCGTCCACACGCTGCTCGTCACGGGTCGTTCCGAGCGTCACGGTGATAAGCGCCTGCGTTTCGCCGCGCTGGAAAATAGCCGAGCCGTGAACACGCGGCAGAACTCCCGCCTTGCACATCAGCGGGCGGATCTCCTTCAAACCACGGCCATCAGGACGGCAGCCGCTGAGGATCTGATCACGAACGACCTGTTTTTCGAGCTGCTCCATCACGGCGTCCAGACGCGCCTGAAGAATGGCGCCTTCCGCTTCCGGATCCGGGATCATCTCGGCAGAAATTTTGGCTTTCAGAGCATTTACCGCTTCCGCGCGGTCCAGCTTTCCAACGGTGTGTTTTGCCTCATAATACGCGTCATAATACTTTTCTTTCACGACATCGTACAGACCATCGTCTTCAACCGGCGGGTACTCTTTTTTGACCGGATTGACCGCGGCGATGAACTCGCGCTGAAGAGCGACGATTTCACGGATACAGTCGTGAGCGGCCTCGATCGCCTGAGCCATAAGTTCCTCCGGCATTTCGTCGGCGAAACCCTCGATCATCAGAATGGAATCTTCATTTCCTGAAACGACCAGATCGAGATCACTCTCGCATAACTCATCCTGAGACGGGAAAGGAATCAGACGGCCTTCGACACAGGCAAGACGAACAGAAGCAATAGGACCAAGGAAAGGAAGAGGAGAAATCGAAAGAGCAGCACTCGCGCCATTCATCGCCAGCATATCACCGTCGTGTTGACGGTCACTTGCCAGAACTGTCGCGAAGACCATCACTTCATCTTTGAACCAGCTCGGGAAGAGCGGACGGATCGGACGGTCAATCAGGCGGGCGGTCAGGGTTTCTTTCAGGTTGGGACGACCTTCACGCTTCACAAACCCGCCCGGGAATTTTCCGGCAGCTGCAACGCGTTCCCGATAATCACACGTTAGTGGGAAGAAATCCTGACCGGCGACGGCATCCCCTGTCGTGCAAGCTACCAGGACGATCGTATCACCGTACCCCACGAGGCAGCTTCCGGCGGCCTGCTTGGCCAATTCGCCCGTTTCAAACCAGAGCGTTTCTTTCCCAATCTTCTTTTCAACACGAATTTTTTTAGATTCGACTTCCGACATTTCTGAATTATCCTTTTCACTCAATGGGCCATTCACAGCTCTTCAATTTCCTGCGAGAATTTGACTAACAGAAATGACACACAAAAAAACACTGCCTGCTTTGAATACTCACTACACCTGCAAATCCGCCAACTAACGACTTTCTCACCGACCAATGACGATTCCCAAAGCAGACACTCTCGTAACTCACTCAAGATTTCGAAGAACACCCGGCACTTTGCAACACAAAGAACTTTGGGCAATTCCTGAAAATCTCAAATGTAACAAGCCTAACGAAAAATCCAGAATCATTACCCAAGAAAAGAAAAATAAGAGACGAACCTCTGGCACGTTTCCGGCTTTCATCCCGAATACTGATTCTGTACCACACACTTCCCGCGCGAATCTGAGGAATCAAAGCGCTAAAATCAAGGAGACTCAACTGCCGATCCACTCAGCAGCCGAGTCTGATTTCACACGGGAACACAAATGTTTTACTTACGAATGTTCAGCTTCTTGATGATGTCCAGGTAACGCTGTGGGTCAACACGCTTGAGGTAGTCGAGCAGACCACGGCGCTGGCTAACGAGGCGAAGAAGACCACGGCGGCATGAATAATCTTTGCTGTGGGACTGCATGTGCACGGTCAAAGAATTAATGCGAGCCGTAAGAAGGGCAATTTGTACCTCCGAGCTTCCTGTATCGTTGGCACTGCGTTTAAAGTTCTGAATCGTTTCCTGTTTGATTTCTTTCGTGATTGACATCTGATCCTTTTTCCTTGTTTTGCACGGAAGGTTTTACGCCGCCGTGAAATAAATGAACAGTTACAACATCCAATTTGTAGCCCTACTACAAAAAGGTAGGGGTATTATAGCACACAAGCGCGTTTTGGGAAGGGGGGGAGACGAATCTTTTAAGGAATATTTGGTTTTTTTCTCATTTTTGGAAACTTTTTTTCATCTTTAAGGGTGAAAAATGAAAAAATCTTTTCCCCTCCCCTTTTATTAATCGCAGCAATCGCCTATAATCAAAAAAATCAGGAGCGAATAAATCACCTCGAAACTCCTGGTTTCGTTTCACTTTCCTTTTCAATGGAGATTCCCATGAACCGTAGAACATTTATTTCAATCTCTGCTGTATCCCTTTTCTCTGGGCTTCTTTCCGGCTGCGGCAAAAAAAAGTACCAGCCCAAACCCCCGGTTGAAACCCTTGAAGAAGCCATCAAAGAGAGGGAAGAGTACATCAAGGAAGCCGAAAAAATCTATAAGGAACAGCTCGCAGAGGCCAAAAAGCATAACGACAAAGAACGTGTCGCGTATCTGAAAGCCACCAATGAGGACCGGCTCAAGAACGAAATGAAAATGCTTGAAATGGAAAAGAAAGAACTGGAAAAAGAGCGCAAAAAGGCCGGAAAATAAAAAACAATCAAAATTCAAAAAGGTTTTAAGGAGAGGGGGGAATATAAAACATCGAAATGGCCCCTCTGACTTTTATTTTGTTGATAATCCCATGAGAAAAATCTTTCCTTTCACGTTCGTGTTCCAGTTCCTGCTGGCCACGGTTTTACTTGCCGCCAATTACAGTTTTTATGGAGAGACCGACAAAAATCCTCTTGAATACCAGCCGGGCGAGGAAATGACGTTCAAAATCCAGGCGCTCCTTGACGGCAAACCCGTTGACGGCGTAAAATTCACCTGGCGCCGGACCGGCGACGATGGGATCACCGAGTCGGGCGAAACCGTTTCCAACGCCTCGGAGCCGTTCCTCATCAAGACGTCACTCAAGGTCCCCGGGTTCGTGTACGTTTTTTGTCAGGCGATCGGTGAAGACGGCAAGCCGCTCAAACGCGAACCGGAGCCACAGTACTGCAAAAACGTCGAGTTTTACGGCGGCGCGGGCGTATTGATGGACGAGATCAAAAGCGCACCGGAGCCGGAAGGTTTTGACGCCTACTGGGACGGTCAGAAAGCGCGCCTGGAGGAAGTGCCCGTCGAGGCGCTCGAAATGGTCCCGGTCGAAAGCGGCGACCCGAATGTACTCTGCTGGGACGTGAAGATCCGGTGCATCGGGAAGCCCGCCTCCGGCTACTTGTGTATGCCCAAAGACGCGAAGGAAAAGTCGCTCCCGGCGGAAGTTTCTTTCCACGGGTACGGCTGCAACAGCGCGAACAAGCCGGTCGGATTCGGCAGACGGGGGATTGCCCTGAACATTAATATTCACGGGATCCTGAACGGCCAACCGCAGGAGTATTACACCAGCCTCTTCCAGGGCGAGCTGCGCGGGTTCGGCTTCAACAAAGAGGAAAACCAGAAAACCGAAACGAGCTACCTGAACGGGATCATTCTCCGCGCGCTGCGGGCGGTTCAGTTCGTCAAGACTCTTCCCGAGTGGGACGGCAAAAACCTGAAAGTCACGGGCGGAAGCGGCGGCGCGTTCCAGAGTCTGAGCGTCGCGGGCCTCGACCACGATGTGACCGAGTGTTACGCGAATGTGGCGTGGTGCCTCGACCTTTCCGGTCCGACCAAAATGAACCGCCTCACCGGCTGGCGGCCCGAATGGACCGAAGCGCTGGAGTTTCTCGATCCGGCCAATCACGCGAAGCGGATCCAGTGCCCCGTGACGATGGACGCGGGCCTGGGGGATTACGTCTGCCCGCCGTCGGGCCAGGTGGTCGTTTTCAATAATTTGTCGGTTCCGAAGAAACTGACGTTCCATCAGGGCAATACGCACGGGTACGGCATGCCCAACGGAAAAGCGTACACGATGGAAGGCGGTAAATGAAGCGCGAAGCGCGGAATTACGCGCCGGTCTGACTCGCTCCGGTCTGACTCGCTCCGGTCTGACTCGCTCCGGTCTGACTCGCTCCGGTCTGACTCGCTCCGGTCTGACTCGCTCCGGCGCTTTGCCCCGCCAGAAGCCCGGACGAAAACGCGAACTGGAGGTTGAACCCACCCGTGTCGCCGTCCACGTCGAGCACTTCCCCAGCGAAATAAAGTCCCGGCACCAGTCGGGATTCCATCGTCTGCCGATTCACCTGCTCCAGCGCGATTCCCCCCGCCGTCACCATCGCCTCGCGGAAGCCGCCGAGATTTTGAATCACGAGCGCAAAATCCTTCAAAAGTTTCAGGAGGGTTTTGCGCGTTTTTTTGGTCACTTCCCACGCTTTCATTTCCGCCGAAACCCCTTCCGTCCGAAGCAGTTCCGCCACGAAACGGTCCGGAAGCCGAAACTCCGTGCGGATCAGATTCCCAATCTCTTTCTGCGGGTTTTCCTGAAACAGTTCATTGAGCCGCGCGTCCTCCAGCCCCTCGGCGAGCGTCAGATGAAGTTCATCCCCGGGCAGAAAATCCCGGCTGAAGTCCAGAATTCCCGGGCCGGAAAGACCGTGGTGGGTGAAAAGCACGTCGCCACGGCGCTCCGCGAGTTTTTTCCCGGACCGCCAAAGCGTCACGAGCATTTCCGGAAGCGCGATCCCGGCGCAGGACGCGAACGCGTACGCCTTCACCGTCACGGGCGTGAGCGCCGGGCGCAGCTCGACAAACGGAAGATTGAAAAGCCGGGCTAAAATCTGACCGTCGCCCGTGGAACCCGTCGCGGGAAACGATTTTCCACCGACCGCGCAGACGAGTTTTTCGGCCTGAAACGCCCAGCCCGAGCGCGTTTTCGTCTCAAAAATCGACGTTTCTTCGTTTCGGCTCAAGTCCGTGACTTCTTCGCCGCAGAGGATTCGAACGCCGGCGTCTTCGCAAGCCTCCAGCAGGACCCGCAGCACATCGCGCGAATTCTCGGAACGGGGGAAAATCTTCCCGTCATTCAGCTCAACACACGGCAAACCCCGGGACGCCAGAAACGCCACAAGATTTTGATTCGTGAAGTTCATCAGCGCCGGCTTCACGAAACGGGCCTTGCGTACATCCTGGCCATAATGAGTAAAAAAATCGTCGATCGGGCCGGCGTGCGTGACATTGCACCGGCCGCTTCCCGCAATGAGGAGCTTCCGGCCCGGCTTCGGCATTTTCTCGATCAGAAAGATTTTCTTCCGGTTTTTCCTCAAATCGAAATTCGACGCAGAAAGCCCCGCCGCGCCGAGTGCCGCCATAAGTCCCGCCGGTCCCGCGCCCAGAATCAGGACGTCCGCCTGCTCTTCCCGGCCCGAGGATTTCACAGAATTTTCCACGGAATCCCCCTTTCCTCGAACGGGGCGGTGAAGATTTCGTGCGTCCGCTCCTCCGGAAATTCAGGTTTGTACTCGAGGCCGACCAGATGGTACTTCGCGCCGGCGGTCAGATGGTACGGCAAAATCTCGACCCGCTGAAGTGTAGGGATCCCCCCGGCGAGTTCCGCGAATCGGGTCAAGCACTCGAGCGAGTCGTTCACCTCCGGGATCAGCGGGATCCGGAAGACGAACGGTTTCCCGGACTCTTTGAGCTGCTCGACGTTCCGCAAAACCAGCGCCAGATCCCCGCCGCAGTAGTGTCGGAAGCCCTCGGGCGTCGGGTGCTTGAGGTCCTGAAAGACGAAGTCACAGAATTCCAGCCCAAGCCGATAAAACTCGGGGCTGACGGCGCCGGAGGTTTCCACCGCGGTCTGAACGCCATTTTCGTGGAGTTTGCGCATCACCTCCCGCACAAACGGAGCCTGAGCGAGCGGCTCGCCTCCCGAAAAAGTCACTCCGCCGCCGCTCATGGCGTAAACGTCGGCCTGCCGCAGGAGTTTCGCCACCAGTTCGTCCGAGTCCATCCGAAAGCCGCACAAACGTTTCGCGCCCGTGGGGCAGAAACTCTCCGGCAAAGCGTCCGGCGCGTGCTCTTTGAGGCAGTTTCCGCAGTGCCGACACTTCTGCGCGTTGAACAGAATTTGCGGCTCGAACGCGATCCCCTCCGGATTGTGGCACCAGGCGCAGCGCAGCGGGCAGCCTTTCAGAAAGACCGTCGTGCGAATGCCCGCTCCGTCAAAAATGGAGAATTCGCGGATCTCGAAAATGGTGGCTGAAAGCGGCATGAGGGATTTTGGGGATTCAAGGACTCAATGATTCAAAAAAGCCGGACTCGAAAATTTTAAGGAAGCTTCAAACCTCACATTCTAAACTCTAAATCCATTTCACTTTAAGCTTTTTATTTAAACACGGATTTACACGGATTCAGGGGATTAAATGGATTTCTTTTTTTGAATTAAAATGGAGAAAATTCACGTGTACCCCCTTTAAATAATCTGCGGAAATCCTTTTAATCCGTGGAAATCCGTGTTTAAATTAAGGTTTGAACCAGACGGTGCTCTCACTCCGGAAAATGGGTTCAGGTTTTGGAAACTTCCTTTTAGTTTTTCATTTCCCACTCAACTGCTTCTTCCGCTCCAGGATCACTTCGTCCTGAAGGTGCGCTGGGAGTGGCCTGTAGCGTGAGAACATCAGGAGGAAAGTCCCCTGCCCTTGCGTGATACTTCTCAGGTCGGTCATGTAACCGAACGTTTCGGCAAGCGGCACTTCCCCCTCAATGCGAACGGTCCCCTGAACGATTTCCGTGTTCATGATCACGCCGCGGCGCTGGGAAAGATCGCCCACGACAGACCCCTGGAAACTCTGCGGGCATTCGATCGCGATCTTCATCACCGGCTCAAGCAGGCATGGCTTCGTTTTCGGGAAATACTCGCGAATCGTTGTCTGCGCGCAAATCTGGAACGCCATGTCCGAACTATCGACCTCGTGGTACGACCCGTCGTTCACGATATAGTGCAGATTCACGATCGGGAACCCTGCCACAGGGCCTTTATCGAGCGACTTGCGCACCCCCTTTTCAATGGCCGGAATGTACTGACGCGGAATGCGCCCGCCAACCACGTGTTCCTCGAAGAGGAAGAATTCATCCGTCCCCTCTCCCGAAAGAGGCAAAAGCTCACCCACGATGGGCGCGTATTGGCCGGAACCGCCGGTCTGCTTTCTGTACCGGTAATCAAATTTACACGGCTGGGTCGGCGCTTCGCGGTAGTTCACACGCGGGTTGGAAACCTCCACGTCCACCTTGTACTCCCGCCGGATACGCTCGACGTAAACCTCCAGATGCAACTCGCCCATACCGGACATGATCGTCTCAGAGGTTTCCTGGTCGGTCGTAATGATCAGCGTTGGGTCCTCCCGGCGGAAACGCTGAAGGGCTTTCCCGAGTTTATTCGCGTCGCCCCGTTCTTTCGGCGTGATCGCGACCTGGATCACCGGCTCCGGCACATACATACTTTGGAGTGTGCAGAACGGGTACTCACTGCAAAACGTGTCGCCGGAAGCACAGTCAAGCCCCATGATCGCCACGATCTCGCCAGCCCCCGCTTCTTCAATTTCCATTCGCTCGTCGGCGTGTATCCTCACGATTCGGCCGAACCGCTCACGGTTCCCGGTGCGCTGATTGTAGTACTGCTCGCCCTTCCGGAACGACCCCTGATAAATACGCATAAAAACGAGCGTCCCGTATGGGTCCTCCACGATCTTGAACGCCATCGCAACAGTCGGGAGCGCCGAATCCGGCTTGAGCGCGATCTCCCTGTGCGGCTCCTGAAACTCCAGCGCGGTCGGATGCGTGTCGGTCGGGGCCGGCAAAAATTCCACGACCGCGTCGAGAAGCGGCTGGACCCCTTTATTCTTGTACGCCGTCCCCATATAGACCGGCGTCATAAGGCCCGCCTGCGTCGCGCTGCGGATGACCTCACAAATCTTCTCGTTCGTGATTTTCTCGCTTTCATCGCTCAGAAGCAGTTCCAAAATATCGTCGCTGAACATGGAAAGGCTTTCGAGCATCTTCCCGCGGTACTCCTCCACCACCTCGCAGAGATTTTCGGGGCACGGCTCCCGGCGGACTTTCTCGCCGTTCGCCCCGTCGAAGTAGATCGCCTCGCGGGTGATGAGGTCCACGACCCCTTGAAAATCGTTCTCTTTCCCGATGGGGTACTCCATCATCACCGGGTTACAGGCGAGCCTCTCGTGAAGCTGACGCACGACCTCGAACGGATTCGCGCCGGTCCGGTCCATTTTATTGATGAACGCCAGGCGCGGCACTTTGTAACGGCGCATTTGGCGGTCGATCGTCAGTGACTGGGGCTGGACCCCGCCGACGGCACAAAGGACCAAGACCGCCCCGTCCAGCACGCGCAGGGAGCGTTCGACCTCGACCGTAAAATCCACGTGCCCCGGCGTATCGATCAGGTTGATCTGACGGTCCTTCCAATGAACGGTCGTGGCCGCGCTCTGGATCGTGATCCCGCGCTCGCGCTCCAGGTCCATCGAGTCCATCGTCGCGCCGGCGCCTTCGGAGATCTCGTTCATGCGATGGATCCGGCCGGCATAAAAAAGAATACGCTCGCTGAGCGTGGTTTTTCCCGAGTCGATGTGCGCCGCAATGCCAATATTACGAATGATAGAAACAGGATTCAATTCCGCCACGATTTGCCAGCTTTCAGTAAACAGTGTAAATGGTAAAAAGTCTTAAAATGAAAAGAAGACGAGCAATTCCATACTATTTTAGCAGAAATAATTTTTTTATCAAGAGGAATCGCCGAAATTTCTCAAATACGATTAAAAGCAGGGGCTCTTTACCCCCGCTCGGCCTCGTAAAAACCACCATTTTGAGATGGCGGTATTCTATACAAACACGTACGGTGTGTATTCCCAATCGAAATCTTTACCGATCAGAAACGCAAGCGGGGCGCCGCTAGCAGCAAACCAGAGTTCCTCAGGGGACGCAAAACCAAGCTCCTTCACGTGTTTCCAGTCCTCCCAGAGTGATTTGGCCGCTCCCGCCAAAACCTTTGGGCTTCCCTTTATGTGCAGTTTTCGTTCCGGCGTCAGAACGACGTCCCCGCCGATGTGCGTGTGGTACTCGCCCGGTTCTTTGCCAGCGTATTGTGTTGCGTCGCTGATGAGGAAGGTACGTCCACGGCCTTTCATCCGGTAGAAAACCTTCAGCATTTCGGGCGGGAGATGAAACCCATCTCCAATCATTGAAACCGAGAGCAGATCCTCCGCAAGCGCCGCCCAGATCGGGTTTTCGTGACGCGGAAGAAGCTGGGCGCAAGCATTTCCCAAGTGCGTCGCCAGTACGGCCCCGGCCTCAACCGCCGCGTGAATTTGGGCCGCTGAAGCGTGCGTGTGACCGACCGCCGGCAGGATCCCGTTCGATTTCAAAATCGCGGTAAAACGCCGCACCGTCTCCATGTCCGCGTGCGGGCTGAACGTCATGATGCGGATGCGCCCGTTCGCCGCCTTTTGCCACGCCTCGATCCACTTTTCCGCCTGCGGGTCATCGAGCGCCATCACGTCCTCAAGCGGATGTGCCCCTCTGTAGCCCTCCTCTGGCGAGATGAACGGCCCTTCCAAGTGGTAAAACGGCGCCGCCGCCAGTTCAGTTTCTCCTCCCTGCTGCGTTTCCGCGCGGTAAGCCTCCAGCCGAGTGAGTTGCTCTTCAAGCGTTTGGCCCTGATTCGTGATAAGTGTCGGCAGAGCACATGTCACACGGTGTTCACGGAGCGCTTTCAACGCCTGACGGTAGTCGGCCAGCGTGATTTTCGGGTCGTTGAAATCGACGCCCCCGAAACCATTGACCTGAATGTCCACGAGTCCCGGTGCGATGTGCTTCAGCCCCGGCCCGTTCGGGATCTCCGTGATCTGCTGATTCTCAACCGAAACCGGCGTTTCATTCCAAAGAAGACCTTTCATTTTCACTCTCCCACTTCACAAAAAAATCCGACCGGGATATGGGTCCCAGCCGGATCAAGCCCTTAAAAATTCGTTGATCAGACCTTCTTGACGAGAATCGAAACATTCTGACCGCCAAAGCCGAAACTGTTCGTCAGGCAGCAATCACACTTGGGAAGCTGACGGCAGACGTTCGGGACGTAATCCAGGTCGCATTCCGGGTCCGGATTGTGGTAGTTGATCGTCGGCGGAACGATCGAGTCACGCATCGCCAGAAGGCAGTACAACATTTCGCTCGCACCGGCAGCGGCAATCATGTGCCCAATCATCGACTTCGTACTGGAAACCGGGATTTTATAAGCGCGTTCACCGAAAACCTGCTTGATGGCCAACGTCTCAACTTTGTCGTTGACTTTCGTACTGGTTCCATGTGCGTTGATGTAATCCACATCTTCCAGATTCGCGCCAGCATCGTCCAGAGCCATTTTAATACAAGCGATCGCACCGCGCCCTTCCGGATGCGTATCGGTAATACGGAAAGCATCGGCAGTAGAACCGTAACCGGCAACTTCACCGTAGATTTTTGCGCCGCGCTTTTTGGCGTGTTCGTACTCTTCCAGAACAAACATGGCCGAGCCTTCACCCAAAATGAAACCGTGGCGAGTCGCGTCAAACGGGCGGCTCGCAGCTTTCGGGTCGTCGTTATCCGTACTCAAAGCGGTCAGAAGGTTAAAGCCCATGACCCCCATCGGATGAATCATGCTGTGCGTGCCGCCGGAAAGCATAATGTCCGCATCGCCCCGACGAATGATTTCCGTTGCTTCTCCCACCGACTGCACCGAGGCTGCACAAGCGGTAAGGCAGTTGCTGTTCGGTCCCTGGGCGTTAAACAACGCGGCAAGGTGCGCAGACGGCATATTGGGGGACTGCTCAATCTCGGCTTCCGGATTGAAATTTTCAAGTCCTTTACGAATGAACGCGCTCAGTTCAAATTCCTTACCCGCCAGTTCACCGGAACGAATTCCCGCTACCATCATCTGGGCGAAGTCAAGAAAATCCTGCTGAGCTTCACCGCCTCCAGTGTAAACCCCAAAGCGAAGCGGATCGAAAGAAATATCCATGATCCCTGAGTCAGCCACGGCCTTTTTTGCGGCCCCGACAGCGAACTGGGTATTAAGTCCCTGGTTTGCCCAGCGTTTGGGATCCTCGCCAACTTCAGAAAGGTCCCAATTCTTCACTTCCGCGGCGATTTTGGTCGGAAAACTCGTAGCGTCGAAACGCGTAATATAGTCCACAGCGGACTCGCCGTTCAGCAGGCGCTTCCACACAGTATCAGCATCAGACCCCAACGGTGTGACACAACCCAAACCAGTAACAACAACGCGTCTTTTCATGACTTCAGCCTTCCGTTTACAAAGTCCGTTTTGTAAAAAAATCCATTAAATATTTTTGAAGCACTCAGGAACACTAATTGGCGTTACACCATCAGCCTCTTTGCCAATTTCATAAACATGAAAATTGAAAAAGAGATTTTTGTAGTCTTTAACTGAGAAAAGCTCTTTGTCGCCGAACTCGTTATGGTCCAGGTATGCAAACATCATTTCAAACTCAGCGTGCAACTTGTCCCCAATGTGACTCGTAGCCGTAATGGACGCTCCATTTTCGTTCATGTACTGAACATCTGTGTGGTAGGTAAGAACATCACCCGGCACCGCTTCACAATAGAAAATGGCTTTAACCAACTTGGCCAAAACGACCTTTTCCTGGCAGTTATTATATTCACAAATCAACAGACCGCCCGTCTGTGCAACGCCCTCAATGACCAGCGGATGAGGCATCATCGGAAAATGCTCGAAATGATCATGCAAGTGCGGCTCAGCCATTGAGATACACTTGATAGCAGTCGCTCTTTTGCCGCGCACAAACTCCGTATAGCGGTCAATCCAATACCAACGCATATTTGAGAAACCTTTGTATCGATTGCAGGATGATTAATTCAACGAAGCCCGTGTCCGGGTAAATCTTCAAAATCGCCGGACACGGACACAACCGCCTAAACGGTTTTCGTCTCACAATCAGCCGAGTTTGGACTGGACGAAGCGGCACATATCGGCGACCGTCATTTTGCTCGGGAATTCCTGAACGACCGGATTTTTCTCGAACTCGGTCAGATCAATGAACGGAAGACGTTCACGCAGAGCAGCCATTCCTTCAGCGTTCAGGCGGTTATTCTGCGTAAAGTTTTCGTTTTCAAAAATGTCAGCCGGGAAAAGTTCACCGCGTTCAACTTTGATACCGAACGCTTTTTCAAGGCGGAACACGATGTCGAGGAAGTCAATGGATTCCGCGCCCAAGTCACCGACGAGAGTCGCGTCTTCAGTGACTTCATCCTCATCAACACTCAGAGCATCACACAGAGTCGCCTGAACTTTTTCAAAAATTTCCGGATCAATGGTCATTTTTTCTCTCCAATGGAAGTTACAAAACCCGACAGCAAAATGAATATGCGAAGCAAATCCACTTCAGCAGTCTTCACAAACAATTAAAAAACATTAAAAGGGAATACTTAGTCGTTAGGCCCGATCAAGGCATAGATTTTTTTCATATCCTCGATGACTTCCGCGTCTTTCCACGCCATACTCGGATAATCACGCCCAATACTGTGATGACTAAGTACAAGTCGGGCAGAAAGCGCCTGTGTTTCTCCGAGCCAACCTTCTGCCTTGAATTTCGTTTCGCCGTTACCACGGCTTACCATCTGAACCCGAATCTCAAGTGTTTCACCTGGCTGAACAAAATGGTTATACTTGACGTTACGAGCTTCTTTCAGCGAGATAATACTGTCGGCATAATTATCCGTCAGGCGAATCAGCCACGCGGCAGCTTCCGTCATTGCTTCCAACATCAATACACCGGGCATAACCGGGAAACCCGGGAAATGATCAGCGAGATACTCTTCTGAAAGCGTAAGATTCTTAACGGCGGTAAGAGATTCACCAAGTTTGACTTCTTTAATTTTGTCGAGCAGTAAAAAACGCATTGTTTCTTCTCTATTCTCGCGGTTTAAAGGCTTGCTATTTCTGTCAATACAAGCCTGACGTTTTTATTACAATAAAAAATCCAGTATATCTGAATTTTACAAAATTTCAAGTGTCCCCACCTGAAAAAAATAATATTTTAGTAAATCATCGGTTTTCCGGTACCGATACTTCAATTTTTGGCAAATTGGGGTTTATTTTATCTATTTTATCGTCAAAACTTTCAAAAACTTCACCAAAATCATAATTTTACAGGTAAATTTATGATTTTTTACCCTTGTCAGGCAGAATATCTTCCGATTCCTCGTTTTTTTCAGCCTTACGATGTTGCGAATGAGGACGCTTTTCCAAAATTTCAATTTCTGAAACATTCACCAGTTTATGGAGATGATCTTCCATTTCCACATAAACCTGCTGGGCCAAAATCTCGTAACCAACTACGTGACCAATGGCATCTTCGTGGCGAATTTTCGTCCCCAAAGGGGGCAATTTGTCTAAAAGTTCCTCATAAACCGGAAACTCATAACGCAGACAGCATTTCAGCCGACCGCAGCGTCCTGATATCTTCGATGGATCAAGCGTCGCTTTTTGGAGCTTGGCCATCTTCATCGAAACGGGGGGCATAATCGTCAGGTACGTATTACAACAACATTCCTTCCCGCAATCGCCGTAATCCGCCAGCAGCTTCGCTTCATCACGAACCCCTATCTGACGCATCTCAATACGTGTCTGGAATTCCGTAGCCAAGACCTTTACCAGTTCACGAAAATCAATTCGGCCATCGGCAAGGTAGTAAACGACTATTCGTTCTCCGCCAAAAATATGCTCAATGTCCACCAGGTGCATATTCAGGCCAAGTTTCGCAATACAGCGAAGGCACGTCTGAAATTCCTCGGCTTCGTGATAATGAATCCGATTGTACTCATTCGCGTCATCGGAAGTCATCTGACGAACAATCGTCCCCCTCACAATATCTGGAGGGAACTGTTCTTTGTCCTTTTCCGTAACCTGGCACAAAACCTGAGCGATTTCCAGACCACGGTCCGAACGCACGATAACATACTCCTCACGCCGTAAAATCTGCCGGGTATTATTCCAGGAAAAAATCCCGTGGCAGCGCATGGTTCCAAAGCGAATGAGGTAACTTGGCATAAGTACACGTTTCCCAAAACCGGTTACCGCTGAAGGTAACGCATCATATTAAGTTTAATCCGACGGTCGGAATCCGCTTTTTTCAGTGCCTGACGCTTGTCATGCTCGTGCTTGCCCTGGCAAATCCCAAGGAGAACTTTGGCGTAATGTTTCCGAAAATAAATCCGCAAAGGTATGAGCGTAAACCCTTTCGCAGCCGTTCGAGTCTCACAACGGTGAATTTCCGAACGGTGGAGCAGTAACTTACGCGGGCGTTTCGGCTCGTGATTCAGGCGATTGGCTTCCAAATATTCCTGAATATCGCAGCCCAAAAGCCAAATTGCGCCGTTTTTTATCTTGGCATACGCTTCATTGAGGGAGCAACGGCCTTCACGCAAACTCTTGACTTCACTTCCAACCAACATGATGCCACATTCGATGGTGTCAAGTATCTCGTAATCATGGCGTGCCTTTCGGTTTTCACACACAACTTTGACATCCGTCTCGGCAGCCTGTTTTTTTGCGTTTTTGGACTTTGATTTAGCCGTAGTAAACTCCTTTAAATTATAATAACAAACCTATTTTAACAAAAATGAGATTTTTTGCAAGAGGGATTTCGTGGATTTTGCTCAATTTCTCCGCGGGTTTTCCATTTTTTTCCATTTCTATTGACTATTTTACGACTTTCCCTCCAAATTCCTCGAAGCGTTTCAGAAATCTCTGGCTTTCAGGTGAATACTGTTCACGTGGTTTCATAAGCCGAATCACTTTCCACGATGCAGCGCCAAAACCCACCACTGCGCCGTTTTCACCCAGAGTCACTGTTGCATAAGGAATTTGAAACTCGGCCAAATAATCCAGGGCCCCTTCGATTTTTTCAATTTCACCACAAACAGCAGAGTCTGAAATCAATAAAACCGTTCCGTCTTTCGGATAAACGACCGGGCATTTCTCAAGATACAATTTTCCATTCTGCCGCGCCACGGAATTCGCGAGAGCTTCCGGGAAGACCCCTTTTCTCGTAAAAATCTGGTGAACGACCTGTGCATCCTGAATAAGAAACGCCACTGGAACATAATCTTCCGCACAAATTTCATACTCAAGCGGGACCTGATTTTGTGAGCACCAAAGCTGCAAAGGACTCAAAAAATAATCCGTATGGATTTCGTGAAGCGTCTGATTTATCTGGAGCTTGACTTGAGTGAGTTTTTCCCGCACTTCGGCCCCGGCCATCAGCAATGTCTCGGGTGTTTTCGGAAACAGAAGCGGGAAAAAAGGTTCCAAACGAAATCCCCATTTCAGGGAAAACTGGCTCAGGAAGAATTCGCCTGAGAGCCGGGCGTAAACTTCATCGTATTTTTCAGGCCGAAGAATTTCCCAATGAATCAATTCTGCATGTGAAACCGTCCAAACATTTCCTCCTGATGAAGCAGGTATCTCTTGCTTTTTAAGTTCCTCCACGTTCTGCGGCAGGACGCAGATCCTCTGTTCCGCGAGAACATTCCCCGCGAAGCTTAAAACTGCCAAAACCAACAAAAGAAACTTTCTTTTCATGAATTATTCTCGTTGAGCAATGATTCCTGATTCGCTCTCTGATCCACCAGTACTCCCGAACCTGCAATCGGCGCCAAAAACGGTTCCAGGGTTTCGCGTTTCTTTTTACCGATCCCTGGAACCCGTTCAATGTCCTTGAGCGACTGAAACGGCCCGTTCGTGTCCCGGTCCGCAACAATTTTCCGGGCCATCACCTCACCAATGCCCGGGAGAAGACGCAGTTCATACTCATTGGCTGAGTTAATGTCAACCAGATAACCATGATTCCGAACATCGAACGCGGTCGATTCATATACAGGAGCCGCGCCTTTCTCAACAGCAAGGGAATCTGTCTGGGAAAACGAGGAGAATATACAGTATAACAAAAAACAAAGAACGAAACAGGCCACGCCCCCAACCCCCCAAAGCATAGTGCTTTGATCCGTTTCTGTGGCCGGCATAAATTGCGGATCTTTGGCGAGACGTGATTTCCAGGCGAGAAAAGGAAGTTTATCCTTTGACTCGCCATTCACGTTAATGGATTTCGCGGGTTTGCGGGGATGATTGGGCATAAACAGATTCCCACATAAAAAAACATCCGCTGGCGACCTGTGGTCAAATCCCGGAACATACAGGGCCGCGAGTGTCCCTTAATGGATCTTTTTCAAATCGTAGCTCATCATTTCCGAAACGAGCTGCGGGAACATGGTTTTTGCGTGCCAGCCGAGAACATTCCGCGACTTGGCCGGATTTCCCAGAAGGGTTTCCACTTCAGCCGGACGAAAGAATTCGGGATTCACGGCCACGACTACCCGTTCTTCAGAAGGAAAAACATCCTGTTTTCCAGGCTGAAAACCACTCGAAACGCCATCGTGTTTCAGTACCGGGACCCGTGCAATTCCGACTTCATTCAAACCGGACCCCTCCCAGCGGATCGAAACACCGCAGTGTTCAAACGCCAGCGTAACGAACTCACGAACAGAGTGTTGTTCCCCCGTAGCAATGATAAAATCCCCCGGCTCATCGTGCTGAAGGATCTTCCACATCGCCTCGACGAAATCGCGTGCGTGGCCCCAATCACGTTTGGCGCTTAAATTCCCCAGTTCCAAACGATCCTGAAGACCGTTCATAATTCTCGCCACCGCAAGGGTAATTTTGCGCGTGACGAAAGTTTCACCGCGGAACGGGGACTCGTGATTGAACAGGATCCCATTGCTTGCGAACATTCCATAAGATTCACGATAGTTGACCGTCATCCAATACGCAAACAGCTTGGCCACTCCATACGGCGAACGAGGATGAAAAGGAGTCGTTTCTGTTTGAGGAATTTCGTGAACCTTTCCAAAAAGCTCCGAGGTGGATGCCTGATAAATGCGCGTTTTTTCCGTAAGTTTCGCCTGACGCACCGCTTCCAGGATCCGTAGGGTCCCAAGCGCGTCCACATCACAGGTGTAAACCGGCATTTCAAACGACACTTTCACGTGGCTCTGCGCCGCCAGATTGTAAATTTCGTCCGGCCGAATTTCCTCGACGAGTGTTGTGATATTCAGGGAGTCCGTAGAGTCGCCATAATGCAGGAAAAGCCTGTTTTCCAGCGTCCCGTCATCAGAAAATTCCAGATTTCCGCAGAGCTCCTGAAGCCGGGCAGTATTGAACTGGGAAGTCCGGCGTATCAGTCCGTGAACCTCGTAGCCTTTCGAAAGAAGCAAGTGGCTGAGGTACGCGCCATCCTGCCCCGTAATTCCTGTAATAAAAGTTTTTTTCCGCATTTCTGAAGTGGTCAGGTAAGTCTATGCACTGGAGTTTGATATTTGCCAACGGCGAACCCGCGAAAAAACACGGATCCGCCCAAAACCACATCAATCAGCGCCAAAGTGTCATCGCCGCGACGATTTGACGAGCCACCGAATTAATATCCAGCTCGCGATTTACACGAAGCAGCGGTTTGTCGAAATGCCGACAGTAGTTTTCCACATTTCGGTTGGCAGTCGGAACCGATCCTTCGACCATCAGAACCACCGCGACGTTTCCCGGATGCTCAAGTTGGGCGATCTTCATTTCGGAAGCGATCTGCTCTTCACCGGCGAATGCAATCTTTCCGCCCAGTTTTTCCTGAAGAACCTTCTTCAGCTCGGGATCATCCTGACCGTCCACAAAAATCAGCGTCTTGCCTTGAATCGCGCTCTGAGCCTGACGGATTACGTCTTCAGACTCGGCGGCAGATCCCGATTCGTAATGGCCGTGAGCCTTTTCCGAAACGACACTCGCGTAAGAAGGAATTCCCTGATGGCCACTGGCCAGACGGCTGTAGGTCGAGTTTCCCACGTACCGAAGCGGCTGGTCAGACGGAGCAGCCCCAACTGCCCCCGTTCCGTGGACTTCCCCCACCTTAGGCTCTCTTTCGTCACTACTCCCCAGAATCCCCTGCCCAAACCCATAAGGCTTCCGGTTACTGGAGTATCCCGAGAAAGCAGAGTCACGGTTTTCCCCGTAGCCATTCGTTCCAAATGCACTGGAAACGGTTCCAGCGGCAGAGTACGCAGACGTTGAAACTTTCGACGGGTCCCTGAAGTTTTGTTCAGCAGCAGACGGGAAATCCCCTGTAGAAGCCGTGGAGTTCTGCGAAAGTTTCCCTGCCGGAGTTCCTTCACGTTCCATTTCGTCCCACACACTCGTGTATTCATCAGGCGAAGGCTCCGAAGCCGCTTTGGGCTGCGGCGGCGTCAGGCTTAATTCACGAGCCACGCGGGCTTTCTGCGCTTCATTTTCATGCCAGTAGTCCAGTTCCATCAATACGTTAATGAAGAATGGATGATCCTTATACGCCGGAACCGTTTTCAGAGACGGCAAAATGTCCTTCAACGCGGTCTTGAAGCGTTCGTCATTGGCTGGGATACCGGCATCCACGAGTTCATCGACCGTTTCAATAATTTTGTTCCAATCGTAATCGTTTCCGTTTTCACTGGTCATACGGCTGGCGTGGTACTGGATCCTGCGGAACCCTTCCGTAAGGATCTTTTGACGCTGGCCGAGTTTGTCAACTTCTTTGCGCAAACGAGCGATGTAATCCGGAATCACATAAATACGATCTTTCGGCGCAAGCGAATCCTTTTTCATGTGGCGGTTCACGTAAATTCCATAACGCTTCGTCAGAAGAGTCAACCAGCGGTGAATCCGAATCTGGTCCTGATCCTCACGGCCGCTCACATCATACGTCACCCGGCGAAGAGCAGACTGCGCCGTTGCAGTAATGTACAGAGCGTCACGCAAAATCCGATTGAGTATCTCCGACTTCGGTGAACGATCGACCAAATCAATGAGCTGACGCATAAAACCGACACAGCAGGCGGCTGCGGCATAAGCGTCCGCGAGCATTTCGTAGGTTTCCGTCGCAATGACCGGAGCCGTTTCAGGATTGTTCATCCATAAGTAGCAATTCGTCAATTCCCGAGCGCGCGCCAAAAGATTGTGGTCCTTCGGCTCAATTTCCGTCTGAAAATTCACCGAGTTTTTCAGCAGACGGTCACGCTCCAGTGCCCAACGGGATGCTTCGATTTTCAACAAAAGACGTTTTTCAAGCTGATCAATGTCTTCATTGCGCCACAAACCACCAGTGGACGCATCCATTTTTACCGGTTCATTCTGGGAAGCATCCGCAGCCCGAACATCGGAAACGCTCTCACCCGTCTGTCCCGATTCCTTGACCAACGAGCTTCCAACGACCGGACGAACAAATCCCGGAGCCACATTTTGCGAAGGAATCCCCGCCGTTCCTGTCGGTTGAGAAACCGCTGAAACGGAACCTCCCGTGACCAATGCATCATTCGCCGTCGGGAATTGAGGCATAAGCCGAATGACGTCTTTCTTCACCGGAGCAGGCGCAGCATTTAGGCCCTGCTCTTTTTTCTCCACGGAAGAAGAAACGGAAGTGTTTCCATCTGCCGCCGTCTCTAACTTACTGGTAACCTGAGAAACAGCAACACCATTTCCAGTGGTTACAAAATTTTCGAGCCATGCATCAAAAACTCTCAAAAACCGGCCCAAATCAGGGTTTCGGCTCTCCAGCACGCTCAAATTTTTAATAATACGTTCGTACTTCGAAGTTTCACCATTTTCCATTTTCTCCACCCCAAGGATTTAAATATAAGGAAAAAATAAAATATCACCCTAACCCGAGTTTTATCACCATTTGGCCCACATGAATATCTCAACTACGGCCCTTTAAAATCCTCAAAGGAAACTCAGGTAAAAAGGGACAAAAAAACAATACAGGCAAGATTTTACCGGAATCTGAAAAAATTCCATAACATACACGCTCCGAAACACTGAAACGAAAACGAGCAGTGAGGCCGCAGCGAATAAAAAAATCTGTTCCTTACTTTATTGTAGCGGATTTTAGGAATTTTTCAACAGGGTTCAGCCGTGATTCCATTAAAATTTTAAGAAATTTTTAAAAATTTCAGATTTTCCAGAGAGGAACCGGTTAAATCAGGACATCAAAACTGACCGATTCAACCGGTTTCTCTGGCTTACTTTTTCTTGAAGAAATTCATTGCGTTCTTTTTGAAACGGTTTAAAACACTATCAACGTTTCTGGCGGGCTCCTCCGGAACCTCGAAGTTTCCCAAATCCACGTTGGAATCATCAGAAGTGTCCAGAATAAAAGCCTTGCGAATCGTGCTGGAAGGTGCAGCGGGAGGAACTGGCGGTGGAACCACTCCTCGTTTCGAAGTGGAAACCGTTGCATTCCCTTCCTGATTCGAGGAGTCATCCGGATCCTGTAAATCATCTACCAGGAGGAGCGAGGGAATTTGCTGCGAATTGGGAGAAACGTCCTCCTCAATCTGAACCAACGGTCGAATACCTGCGTCGGAAGACTTCCCCTGATTCGGTTTGGAGAGAGGTTCAGAAGCCGCTGATTTCTCCTGAGCAACAATATTTTTAGCGATCGAGCTGACCTGTGGTAAAAACTCGCCCAGGTCGCTCCTCTGAAAACTGCCAGACGGCGAAATATCCACGTCTGTTTCACGAATCGGAACAGGAGTTCCATCCGACCACGGCGAAAGAAACTGAATGACTTCTAACGCGGTGGGGATCCGTTCCGCCGGATTTTTAGCCATCATACAGGCCATTACGTCCGCAAACTCTTCCGAAATCATCGGGTTCAGCGAGCACGGATTGACCGGGTAGGCATTCGCATCAAGATGAAGTTTGACCTTGTCCGACGACGAGCCCTTCGGATACGGTACCTGAGCCGTTACAATATAATACAGCGTACAACCAAGGGAGTAAATGTCCCAAATCGGCTGCGGCGCAAGAGGATTGCGGACCTGATCCGGGGAAATATAATCTGCCGTACCAACGATTTTAGTCGATTTTTCGCGCGTTGCCGAACTGGCCAGTCCCATGTCGGAAAGTTTCGCGACACCATTCATCGCAACAAGAATATTTCCCGGCTTCACATCCCGGTGAACGAGTCCCATGCGGTGCGCGTAAGAAAGTCCCTGAGCAGTCTGTACGATCACACTCGCCGCCATTTCCTGAGTCAATGGACCATGACTGCGTACGAGTTTACGCAGATCGGGCCCCGGCACATACTCAGTCACCATGTAATAAACGTTGCCATCCATGCCCGCATCGACCGCGCGAACCAGATTGGGATGGCTCAAATTTGCCATATTCTGAATTTCGTGTTGGAAATTCTCGATTGCAGATTGCGTAGCCTTCTCACGAGGCAGCACCTTGATCGCGTAAACCACTCCCGTGATTTCGTGCCGTGCCTTGAAAACCTGCCCCATTCCACCATGACCGATCGAGTCAAAGATTCGGTAGTTTCCAAGCGTAAAACGGATTCTTCCAGCCAGAAGCTGCTGAGCCTGCCAGCGATTCAGGATTCCACGATTGACCAAAACGTCTGCCAACCTGCCCGGGATCTCCTCTGGCGCCGGCTGTATTCCGGTCATGATCTCCTTCCTCGCGGAAAGCAGGTCAGCGTCCTTTGCCAGGCCGCTCACCAATGCGCATTGTTCAAAAAGGCTTAATTCCATTAAAACAATCACTCATTTGCAAAATTTTATCCCTGAAACGGGCCACAAACTCATGAACACAGCACAAACGCGAGACTCATCCTGAAAAAAACACCCCTGACGGCACAAACGTTTCCATTCGTACCGCCAGGAAAGAGTTTTTCAGGTCGCGTCAGAGTTTTTCACTCAGATTTTGTAACCGTTCTGGTA
>JAFTCU010000325.1 GCA_017454585.1 Thermoguttaceae bacterium
CGGCAGGCCGGCGACTTTGTTCGACTTCACCGAGGCGTAAGTCGCGGCCTTAAACTCGGAGTCGGTCTCCGGGAGGAAGTTTTTGGAAGCCTCGCGGTGCGCTACTTTTTGAATTGCCTCGGAGATCTGCTCGTGGGTCACGCCCCTGTCAACGTTGAACCAGAAATATTCGTTTTCGGGCGTTTTGAAGTCCTGGTGGATCGCGTCGTACGGCGCGAACGCCATCGCTCCGCTTCGGCCGGTTCCCACGCGGACGTTTCCGAACTTGGAAAACCAGAGCATTCCGGGAAAATCGACCACGCCCGCCACGGTGTACTCGAGGAATTTCGGGTCCGAGGCCGTTCCGGGAAGCTGGAATTTGATCGGGTCGCCGAGGTGCAGCCCGCCATGCTCGCTCAGCTCGGACGTAATGACGCACGCCCGCGCCGCAGGGCCGGAGGTCAGGGCTTTCAGGGCTTCCTTGTGTGAGCCTTCGAGGAAACGGAGGTTCAGCATCGGGTTCTTTCCGTACGCTTTTTCCGGGTCGAGGCCGAGGATCACGACTGAGGCGCTCATCGCGCCGCCCTCTTTCATCTTTTCGCTCGTCCGCTCGTCCAGATTGGGCTGGGCCACGGCGATCTCCATGAATTCATCGGCTTTGACTCCCGGTATGGAACGGATCCCTGCGGCCGCGTCGTCGGAAGTGATCTGGTCATCGATCCGCACCAGAGCGAACGGGATCGCGCCGTCCTGAATGACGAAGCGGTAAAGCATCGAGCTGGACCAGATCAGGATCGCCGTGTAAAGTCCCAGACCGAGCGCCATGATCAGGGCGGTCATGAGGGAGCGGACCTGATTCCCGGCCAGCTGGTTTTTCAGGAAACGACGGTCAAACCGGCAGAGAAGCGCGAGGATCGGCGCGCCGATCTTTTCGGTCACGGCGATCGTCCACGGAAAAATGAGGAGGAAACCCGCCCCGAAGCAGAACGTTCCGAGCGTCCCGAACAGAATGCCGCGCGTCGCTTTTTCCATCGGGACGAAAACGACCAGCGCCATCACGCCGAGCAGAATGACGCCCAGAAGCGCCGCGATGCAGAGGTCCTTGAACGCAAACCGGCGGGTCTTTCGGACCATTGATTCGACCGGGGAGACGAATGTCGCGCGGACGGCCGGAACGACCGAAGCGGCCAAGGCCCCCGTGAGCGTGCAAAGGAACGCGAGGAAAATATTCGCGCCGGAAAGCGGGAGGAAAACCCACGCGCCCTCTTCGGAAAACGCGAGGTACTCGAGCAGAACCCAGCCGGCGAGCATCCCGAGCAGCCAGCCCAAAACCCCGAGCAGCGCGCCCTCCAAAAGGATGGAAAGGGCGACCTGGAACCGGGTCAGGCCAAGCGTGCGGAGCATCGCCAGGTAGCGCGTCCGTTCCGTCACGTCCATATTAAGCGTGGTGAAAATGATCAAAACGGCCGTCACGATGACGATCCCCATCGCGGACCAGGCTTGGGCGAAAATCGCGTTCACCGACTGCTGTTGGTCCTGCTGGTTTTGGAGTGTCACCGCGTCGGCCTTTTGGATTTGGGCGTCCTCGAGTGACTTTCCAAGGATTTTTTCCGCCGCGGCAAAGAAGTTTTCCGGCGTTTGGCCCTTTTTCAGCTTCACGAAAACCAGATTGGCGCGTCCGGAATTCCCGCTGATCCGGTTCTGGTCGGCCAGCGAAACGTAAACCGCCTCGGCAGAAAGTCCGACTCCGGCCGGGGTCCACGGACCGCGCAGGCCTTTCGTACGCGCTCCGTCGTTTTGCGGCTGAGCAGGTCTTCCCATTCCGGGACCTCCGGACCTCGTTCCTGTTGCAGCTGGGGGCGCGTTTTTCCCGGGCATGGGTTTGGACGCGCCAAGCCCCTGACCAAAACCGAAGGCGGTCACGCCGAAATCCCCGCCGCGTTTTGCGGCTCCGGGACCGCCCGACTGGGCCATCATCGCGGCCTGCTTGAACGTTCCGACCACGGTGAGTTTCGTCTCGCCGGCTTCGGTTTTCACCGTCAGCGTGTCGCCGATCTCCACGTGGCTTTTTCCCGCTTTGTTCGTGCGTCCCAGAAGGGTCTGCGCGGCAGTGGAACTCACGACACACTCGCCGGGTTTCTCGAACCAGCGGCCTTCCTCTAGCGTGTAGGGGGAGGTTTTTATCCGGTCGATCCCCGTGAGTTTCGGCGAGCGTTTGAACGCGGCAGCCTCGTGAACTACCCCGTCGAGCGTAATTTCCGGCGCGGTCTGGCGGGCCTGGTCCAGCCGTTCCACGCAGTCGAGTTTTTCCAGCCCGACGAGCTGCCCGTCCGAAAACCCGTCGTCGCGGAACATGACGGCGGAGTATTCGCCGAACGTTTTTTTCACGACGTCGCGCTTCATCAGGGAGTTCAGGTCGAGGCTCCCGACGAACCAGATCATGAGGCAGCTGACCGCCGCGATCGCCAGAACGGTGAATCCAAGCCGGACTTTGCGGTGGATCAGGTCTCTAAAGCAGAGTTTCAGAAGCACTTTCATTTCAACCCTCCTTTACGGAATTCTGCGCGGCAAATTCCGGGGCAGTCTGGTCGTGCAGGATCTTGCCGTCCTGGAGCGTGATCACGCGATCGGCCCAACGTGCCACGGAAGTTTCGTGCGTGACCACGACCATCGTGTGTTTCCGCTCGTCGCAAAGCTCGCGCAGGAGGCGGCAAATCACCTCACTGTTGGCGGAGTCGAGGTTTCCGGTCGGCTCGTCGGCGAAAAGGAGCGAGGCTTTGGAATCCTCGTTCAGAAAGTCCGTGAAGAGCGCCCGAGCGATGGCCACACGCTGCTGCTCGCCGCCGGAGAGTGCGTCAGGGTAGTGGCGCCGCCGCTCCAGGAGATTGAGCCGGGTGAGGATCTGCGTCATGGCCGTGTTCATTTTTTCGGTGCCGCCGGACTTCCCGCCAGCCAGGATCGGGAGCAGAATATTTTCTTCGGCCGTGAGCGTCGGAATGAGGTTGAACGCCTGAAAAACGACGCCGACGTTTTCACGCCGGAAGAGCGTCAACGCCCGGTCGCCCAGGCTGGAGATCTGCGTTTCATTGATCCGGACGGTTCCGGAAGTTGGTTTCGTCAGGCCCGCCGCGATGTGGAGCAGGGTACTTTTCCCGGAGCCGCTCGCGCCCATGATGGCGAGGAACTGGCCGTGAGGAACTTCGAGCGTGACCCCTTTCAGGGCCGAAACGTCCGCCGAGCCGTCGAGGCTTCCCCCGCGGTAGATTTTCGTAATATTTTCGCAAAGAAGATGGGAAATTTCAGTCATGATTTTTGGTCCTGGTTTGGGAAAGTGAAGTTTCAGAACGCGGTCAAGCGGCCGCGAGCTGAAGTGGTTTGGATTGATTATCGTGTTCCGTCCGGATAAGATCCCGAGGAGGTCTTCCAATTGGCGGTCCAGCCAGTCATACTAGCCCCGGTTTCGGGGTCCACGCCGGATTGATCATCTTTGGCGGTCATGTACTGGTAAATCGTTGGAAGGACCATTTCGTTCACGAAAAGTACGCTTCCGTCTCCGAAAAGGGCATGAACGCCGCCCTTATGAAACGAGTACGGAGGTGAACTGGTGTTTGTGATGTTCAGCAGGCGACCCGATTTTCCGGCCGGGCTTCCAAGCGAAATGGGGCCGAAACTCCAGCCATCGGCACTGGAATCCGCGACGTAGTACCAGCTTGCGACCTTGTTTGCCGGCGCCGAGTTTCCTGCGGGGGTCGAACAGCCGGAGATCCACGAAAATTTACTCGATTCGGAACCCAATTCGCCCGTCTCTCTGCCCTTCCAATATTTGAAGGGGAGCCCCGCGTGTTCGTGGTAGTTGATCGTGTTGGAAAGGCCGTCTTTGTAGGTTCGGATGTAAACCAGATTGCTGGCGGAGGGCTTTCCGAGCGCCGGCGTATAAACCTTTCCGTCGTTGCAAACCACGCATTTGTGGTACGTGATGTAGTCGGAGACGCCGCCTTTATACGCTCCGGAGCCGGCGGCCGAGTTTCCCTGAGCCGTGTTCACGACGACCGTGCGCGTATTCCCGCCCGGAGCGGAGGGGCACGTCAGGCACGGCGGTGGGGTCATGCGGAACGCTTCGTTGACGGAGGCGTAAATGGGTTGGTCTTCGTGGAAAAGGTCCACGATATTTTGCGCCTCCATATACGGCAAAAGCCGGACGAAATTCGGCTGCGTCGTGTCGGTCATTCCGATGTGGTTGGATGGAAAACCTCCATTGATGGCCTCGAAAGAAGCCATGGCGATACCGATCTGCTTTTCGTTGTTCTGGCACTGCATTTTGCGAGCGGCTTCCCGGGCCATCTGGACCGCGGGAAGGAGCAGGCCGACTAACATTCCAATGATCGCGATGACGACCAGAAGTTCCACCAGAGTGAACCCTATTCGTTTCGTGAGTTCGTTTCGTTTATAAATATTCATGAGTTGAAATCTTTTCATTTCTGAGGGACGTTTATGGTCAAAACACTGGGGGGACGAGACTTTCAGCATCGCCCACGAAATTACCATTTGAACTCAGAAAAGACTCAAATCAAAAGAAACGCCTTGCGCCCGGCGGAAAGAGCGTGGGCCAAAGAAAAGAATGTAATCTCAGGAAGCCGACCGTTTCGCGGGACACAAACTCCATCCAGAGCGTTCGGCGTTGACTGACTCAAAAACAGAAATGAATGAAAATCGTTGGCGGAACCGGTCGAAGAGGCGGCCGCGACCAACGGAAAATCTTCCGGATCGAAAGGAGTTGGTTTCGGCTGACGCGAATCGTTGACGCTCTGAAGAAGCAGTTCCTCGGAATCCTTGCACCAATTGGCGAGAATGTCCAGAGCGGCTTCTTCATCCTCCAAAGAACCCAGCGCGGCCCTTCGGTACTGTTCACCTAAAGCCACGAAGGAAATTTCTCGTGCGCAGTCTTCCAGAACGAAGGCCAAAGCCCGGTCAACGGCCTCGCTGCGGCCGAGTGATTCCAGAGCGTTCAACATAAATTCCGCGTCGGAACCTTCCGGAATGTCAACGAATGACGCGGGATTGGTCAGGCGGTCCCACCCTTCCTCCAAAATTTGGCGGGCCGAAGTTTCGTCCCAGCCCATACGACCGGCTGAACGACGAAAAGCATCCGAACGGGCGTTGATTTGCTGCATCACGTCCCGACGGGAAATTTCCTGTGCGTTCACATACGAACCGCCGCTGAAGAGTACAAAAAGCACTCCCAGGAACGTAAAAACGGTCGTGAAGAATGAACGCGGACGCATTATTTACCATGGATTATGAATCGTTTCCCTGAAATCAATCGCTTCTTTAATTATAATCCGGAGGAGTGAAAAGTCAAGAGGTAAAGAACAAATTTCGATGAAAAAAAGAAAAAACTTCGGAACGGATTCCATGGGGAAATCGCTCCGAAGGTCGGATCGCATCAGCTCAAACGCTGGCGGAAATTTCGAAAACTCTGTGCTTTTTTCAGGCTTGGATTAATATCCAGCGCATTGCGAAACGCCCGAAGCGCCTGCGATGTTTTTCCGATTTCCATGTACGCATTTCCAAGCATCACATAAGCCTGAAAATGGAACGGGTTCAGCTCGACAGTTTTGAGCAGGTCTTCAATAGCGAAACGGAATTTACCCTCCATAAACCAGGCCGAAGCACGCTGGAACCAGACCTCCGCAAAATCCGGAGTCCGTTCGAGTTGGAGAGATGCATAAGTAATCGCCTTCCAGTGTTCTCCCTCAGCATTCATGCGAATAATGCCCTGAAGTGTTTCACGGTCGCTGGAGTCACCATTCCGGCGCCAAATCAGACGCAGAGCGTTTTCCGCGAGGAGTGACGTCACTCGGTCACAATAGGGAAGGATGGAAGCCAAACGAACATTAGAACTGTACTCACCGACAAGGCCAAGTGCCAAAATAGCTCCCCGGCGTACCTTGGGGTTTGAGTGGTTAAGAAGCCGCTCAAGTGTTCCCAAGCTATAAAACTGCTTAACACGCTGTTCAAATTCGTTTATGTCGGCGTTCATTAAGTATTGCTGGTAAATATCCAGCAAAATCGGCGAACGGATGCAGCTGCAATTCACGTAAGAGTCCTTTCTTATTTGGGAATCAAGTGCCTCTTGGAACAAAAATTAAATTTAGTGTGATTTCGTCTATAACTATTTTACACTGAAATTAAACCTTTTGCAAAGAAAAAGAAAAAAAATCCTTTCCAAAATCGGGAGGCACTTGCGCGTTCTGACGCCTGTAAAAAATCGGTAAAACGAGGCCAGTTTTCGGGTTGGTGAAAAAAGACCGATTGAAACGATGAAGTAATTCCGGCTTCCTGCCGGTTTATTCTGTTTCTTTCACACGGGAGCCCTGGTGAAACAGAACTCCCGCGCTTCAGGGAAAATCACTCATAAACCCCGACGGTCCAGAGCGTCCGGGCGGCCGGAGCGCTCGGAACCGGTTTCAGTTCCGACTCACCCGTGGGGATCTGCGGGAGCTCGCCCTCCAGTGTGAGCTGGCCCAGAACGTTTCCGGCCGGGTCTTTTACGAGGATCTCGTCCGATTCCGCGGTAATTTCCGCGTAGCAGCCGCTCGGGATGGAGCCTTTCAGCACGACTTTCTGCCCGGCCAGCTCGAACGCCGGGTCGGTCAGTTCGGTCTCCACGATCGGAATGGCGCGCAGCGTGCGGAACTTCAGCCCGTCGGTCGGACCCTCGACCATGACGTAGATCTTCTCGATGTTATCGTAGCGGACGGAGCTCCGCAGCTCGTCGTAAAGCCCGGAGCGTCCGGACGGCCACTGCTTGAAGCCGTACTTCCCGTTTTCCGCTTCGGCGAACTCGAAGTACTTCCACCCCTTGTGGTCGAGCACGGCGTAATGGTCCGCGAAGGCCGTGTGCAGGTGGTACGGACTGTAAACGCGAATATTCAGGAGCTGGCCCTGACCGTCGCCGTAGATCCAGATCCCCATGCCGAGCTTTTGCGTGAGGTTCAGGTACGGCGCCTCAACCACGCGGCTCGTGATCGTCTGGGCCGGTTTCGTTTCGTCAAACGCCAGAAGCTCCTCCGAGTTTTCCGCGTCGTAGGCTTCCAGCGCGTACCGGTTTTCGATCCGGATGTACGGTTTCTGGGCCCTGAACGGGTTTTCGACCTTCACCACCGACGGCGCCTCGTCCGTCTTTTCGGTCGCCAGCGACGTGTAACGGGCCTCCGCCATGACGTACTTCTCGCCGTCCTTCATCAGACGGAAGTGTTTTTCCGGGTCGAGGACCTTTTCGCAGACCTCCGCCGGGAAGTAGTGGTCACGGCGCAAAAGGTCGTACGTCTTCAGGATCTGGCCGTTTTCCCACGCGGCGGGAACCAGCTCACCGAGCGAAATGTCGAGGTACGAAAGCCCGGCGTCGTGCGCGAGGATCTTGGAGCCGAGGTAGTCAAGATCCTCACGGAAAAGCGTTTTGCACTGGAAATTCCTTGCGTAAGTAGTTTTGCGGGCGGGGCAGACGGCGAACCAGCCCATCTGGCCGGGGAGGTAGCACTTTTCCGCGCTCTGATTGTTCGACTGGAAATGCCACTTGAAGAAGTGCAGGTAGCCGCGGGACGGTGAATCCCACGCCCCCATGCGGCTTCGGGCGGCCCAAAGTGACGGGTGCATCGTGCTGTACTCCAGAAGCGGTGGCTCTGACTTGATGTTCCGCAGGATCTCACGCACGAACAGCGCGTCGTAGTACCAGCACAAGTAGCGCTTTTCCCCGAGGATCCCGGACGTTCCGTCCAGCGCATCGAGGTAAATCATGCTGAACCCGCCTTCATCGTAGGTTTTCGCCGTGTTGCGCGCGATCTCCAGGAAA
>JAFTCU010000326.1 GCA_017454585.1 Thermoguttaceae bacterium
CTGATCGCGCCCGACTCGAAGCGTTTCCTCTTCCTGCACCGCTGGAGGGGCGAGGAGGAAAAGAGTTACTGGAAGACCCGCCTGATGACGGTCAACGCGGACGGAACCGATTTGTACGTTCTGAACCCGTACAACATGACGTCGCATCTGGTCTGGCGTGACCCGACGCACATCATCGCGTACGCCCGCCGCCCGAGCCACGGCGACCGGTTTTACGTCTTCGAGGACAAAACCCAGAACACCACGCCGGTCGGGTACGACATCATGAAGGTCGATGGCCACGTTTCCTACCTGCCGCACACGAATCAGCAGTGGATCCTGAACGATACGTACCCGGACAAGGAGCGGTACCAGCACCCGTTCATCTTCCATCTTCCGACGGAAACGAAGATCCCGCTCGGCGATTTCTACCAGGCGAAGATCTTCAACGGCGAGTGGCGCTGCGACCTTCACCCGCGTGCAAGCCGGGACGGTCGGAAAGTGCTGATCGACTCGGCGCATAACGGCGGCCGCCAGATCTACATGATCGACCTGAGCGAGTATGATGAGTGGCTGAGCTAAGGGAAACAATGTTGGAAACGCCGTTTCCAATTATGAATTAGAATTATGAATCAGGGACGATACTTCCAGTGTCATAAAAGACTTTTTTCAGATGACGCTGGAAGCCTCGTTCCCAAAATCATCATCTACAGGAAGGCAAAAATCATGAAAGACGAAACCAACGAACTCCCAACTTCTCTGGAACTCAAAAGCAATCCGAGCTACCGGCTTGCGTACCAGGACGAAGATCTGATGAACCAGGACGAATTGCGCCCGGTCCGGCTGATGATGGAGTCCCTCAAACCCGACCTTGCGTTCGATAAAGCGAACATCGACTCGACGATCGTCGTGTTCGGCAGCGCGCGCATCGTAGATCGGGAGACGGCCGAGCACAATCTGACGGCGGCCCAAATCCTTCTGGAAGAAAAACCGAAAGACGCCCGCCGGAAAACGCGGGTGGAACGGGCGAAAAAGATCGTGGAGCTGAGCCGCTACTACGACATGGCGCGCGAATTTGGCAGGATCGTTTCTGAGGAATGCAAAGCCGACAGCCGCCGGAACTATGTCATCATCACCGGCGGCGGCCCGGGAATTATGGAAGCGGCCAACCGAGGTGCGTATGACGCCGATTACCCGTCCATTGGTCTGAATATTGATCTTCCGATGGAACAGGAACCCAACCGGTACATCACGCCCGAATTCTGCTTCCACTTTAACTATTTCGCCATTCGCAAGATGCACTTCCTGCACCGAGCCAAGGCACTGGTCGCTTTTCCGGGCGGAATGGGTACACTCGACGAACTGTTTGAGGCCCTGACACTCCGCCAAACCCGCAAAATGCAGCACATCCCAATCATTTTGTTTGGTGTGAAAGATTTCTGGAGAAAGATTATAGACCTGCCTGCCATGGTGGATTTCGGTGTTATTTCTGAAGATGACCTGGACCTTTTCTATGAGGCGGAAAGCGCACAGCAGGCGTGGGACTACATCAAGCGCTACCACGCAGTCCATGGTGAAGAGGCCCAGAAAGAACGTCGTCGGGATTAGTCTTGACAGAAGTGAAAGTTTGGGGTAAAATGCAATTTATCGCCTACGAGCCTAAAAAACATTTTTCCCAAACTCTCTCAGGAGTTCCTCATGGAATCCAGCGCAATCCTTGAACTCGGCCGAAACGCCATCATGCTGACGCTCAATCTCGCACTTCCAGTGCTTCTCACCGCGATGCTGGTCGGTTTTCTCGTTGGCCTGTTTCAGGCACTGACACAGATCCAGGAGCAGACGTTGGCGTTCGTCCCGAAAGTCATCGCGGTTCTGCTTGTTCTGAGCCTCATGATGCCGTGGATGCTCTCCACCATGACGGAATTTATGCGGGAAGTCATTCAAGGAATCCCGGGGAATCTGCCGTAATGGAAACCGTTCTGTTTCTTACAGCCTCGCAGTTCGTGCTGATACTTGCGCGGCTTTTGGCGATGCTGATGATCGCCCCGATGTTCTCGGGAAAAATCGTTCCGATTCGTTTTCGTGCAGTTCTGGCGGTTCTTCTGGCCGTTTTGATGTCACTCCACCAGAAAACAACGGTGAGCTGTTTCGTGAACACCGCGAGCTGGCTGGACGAAGGTTTTCTGTGTGCCCTGCTCTGTGAATTGCTCCTCGGTCTGCTTCTCGGAGCCGCGGCACTTCTTTTTTTCGGAGCTTTGCGGACGACTGGAACGATCATCGCGTACGTCGGCGGGATTTCATTCCCCATGGATGGTGGTCTTACCAACGACGCAGCCCCAATTACCGCTTCTTTTTTTTACCTGCTCGGTACCGCCGTGGTTTTTCTCTGCGGTGGGCACTTGCTTCTTATCGAGGCGATCCTCAGGACTTTCGCGACCTATCCGGTCGGGATGGTTCCTTCACTGGCAGAGCTCGTGAAGTCCCTGCCGGACGTTTTCATTCTGGGGTTTCAGGTCAGCGTTCTGATGGCGCTTCCCATCATCGCGGTCGTTCTTCTGGCGCAGTTGGGACTTGCTATCCTGAACCGGGTCATGCCACAGTTGGATGTTTTCGGGCTGGCGTTTCCAGTGAACGTGCTGGCGTTGCTCTTTATGCTCTCTCTGACGATTGGCGGAGCTCTGATGCTCTTCGAGACTGAATACGAAAAAGTGATCCAGAATTTCCTTCGTTAACCCGGGGATCGGTCGTCTTTACCTCATCCGCTCCCGAATTCTTTGTTTCACATTAGGATCGCCTTCCGAGATTTTGATCTCTTCCTTCATCTGCTCGAACGTCATCTTGAGACGCTGGTTGTGGCGGTAATACTGCCAGCCGTAATCTGCCAGCGCAAGGAGAAAAAGCACTGCGGCAATTTTCACGCCCGTTCCAAGGACAACCGACTCCATTTTTTTAACCGCCGCCGAAAAATCCATCGCATACATCGAAGCGAGGACTGGAAGCTGACCGAGGACCATCCAGAAAATGAAGGCTGCCACAAAACCAACTTTCGCGACTCCAAAGACAGCGGCTGCCAGAGAGTCCAGTGAGAAAATACGAAGCAGGCCCGCGCCGGGATTCACGTGTTTCCAGTCGGGGGCCATACGTGAGGGCAGAAACAGGAACTGGGTCTGAAGAAGCGAAACGAGCGAGACCATGATCGGGACCAACGCCAGGATCGGAGCGACGAGAAAAAGAGCCTGACGGATCCACGTGTTCCAAAGATTCAGAAACTCATCGGGTGTCATTTCGAGCCAGGCTCCCTGCGACCACGCGATTTGCGCACTCTGAACGGGAACATCAACAAGAAAACCTTCAAAACCCCAGAAAAGTAACATTCCGGTCAATAGCATGGACGCGCTGACGAGGTCGCGGCTCAAAGCCACTTCGCCCTTTTCGCGCATTTTTTGCCGATGACGAGGGGTTGGTTCAAAAGATCGGTCTTCACTCATATCAGCTGCGGCCTGTTAATCGATTCCGTCCACACCTGGCGGGGCGATGTTGAAAAGTCTTGCCGTATTTCCCTTCTTGCCGAAACGTGGTTCCAGCGAGAAGTTGATCGAGAAGTTATCTGACGGATTATCATACGCCACGCCGGCCGTAAAGAGGAACGACTCTCCGACTCGTGTGAAACTGATTCCTTCTCCGATGTTTCCTTTTCCTGAGACGTCGAACGTGCTGACGAAAGTCGAGGTCCATTTCTCGGACATGCGGTAATTGTAGCCCAGACGCATCACCACGTTTTCCACGGAACCGGTCAGCCAGTGCAGACTTGCAAAAACGGAACCTTTTCCGGGCCGGTCGATGATGGTCCCGACGTCGATCATCTTCATACCACCGTCAAAGAAGTCGAACATACCGGACGTGTAAAGCACAACACGGTCGCCGGGATACCAACGCAGATCGTAGTCCCAAAGCCCTACCACGGACCCGAAATTGTCGCGGTCAGGATCCGGATAAATATTTAAGTTCGTATCGAACGTGAGCCAATCGACGATCCGTTCCCGGCCGGGCATTCCGCGTTTCGTCTGCCAGCGGTGATTCATCCCGATACGGATCAGGCCAAGATCGTCAGCAAGTTCCGTGTTCCCGGTGACCCAGCCGCCGATGTTGCTGCGCACGGCGTAACTACGGAGCTGGTACTTCTTCGGGATCGGAAGTCCTCCAAAGAGAGTCGAGCTCATGTGGTGCGAAAAATCGTAAAGGGACCTGTCGTCGATCGGGTCGTAAAGAGGAAGTTCATCCACGCTCTTGTTCGCCCCGGCAATCATGGCCTCCAGACGGAAATCAACCTTGTGCATGATCCCGTTCACGTTCAGGAGGTGGTTATGCCAGTCGTAGTACTGCCACATCGGAAGGTTCATTCGGAGCCCCACCTGACCGTATAGCCGGCTCGCGTCATCTCCGTTAACGTCCTCGCCCCAATAGGCGGCTTCGCCGATCGCGAACGGTACGACTTTGACCACACCAGCCTGGAACGGGTACGCGATTTCGTGCCGGGTGGACGTACGAAGCCCTCTTCGGTCCTGTTCCCAGTCAAGCCGATGCCAAAATGCGCGGTCAGCCAGGTCCTCAGGAACCGTATCGGGGAAAAGATGGACGTAACCGATCTCCGAGTACGAACTCCACGTCAGCGCATCATTCAGAAGCGGTTGGCCAAGCCAATAGAAATCAAGCTGCGGGAGACGCTGTGTCTGCGTGTGGAAATTGTTCGTACGGACGTCGGCCCAAATCGAGAGAGACCGGTTTTCGTCCTGCTTGCGGATTTCCAGCTGTGTCGGACGATCCGGCTGTGTGTACCAACTGTCCTGGAAGTACTCTTCCTGGAAATTTCGGTCACTGTAAACACCAAGCTGGAAACGCAGTTCCCAGTCGTTCCCGAAGGTGCTTTTATGACGGCCTAATAGCTGATAACGCAGTTCCTTTTCAGGGGTCAGTTCCCGGCGGCCTTTCCCTATATTGTCCTTTCCTGTGTCGTAAATCGCCCAGACGTCAAAATCCCCGGAGCCTTTCCCTGACAAAAAGCCGAGTGGGATTTCCTGTCCCTCACCCATTCGATTGTAGGAAAATTCCGTTCCAAGTCCCGGCCCGCGTTTCGTGTACCACGATGCGTTCAAATCCCAGCTTGTCCCTTGAGGCGGCGCCTCGATCCCAAGCAGGCGATAAGCGTCAAACCCGATGATCGGCTGCACACCGAAGATGGAGTCGTTACGAATCGAAAATTTATTAATGATCTGTGACGGCGAATTCATCGGAGCCGCAAAGTAAGGGAGGTAGAAAACCGGGACGTTTCCGACTTTCACCATGGTATCACGAGCGATCAAATCCTTTTTCGAGTCCATAACTGGCTCACCCGTTACGGAATCATAAACCGGTTCGCCCGTGTATCGGTTTTTGTGTGGGATCTCCTGATTACGCAGAATTACCTGTCCCATCTGAAAACGATACATCGGTTCACCGATGCGGCTCGTAGTCACGAACGTGTCGTTTGCCATCAGGACCCCTTCTTCCGGCATACGAATTTCTTCGGCCCGCAGACGAATCAGCCCTTCCACGTTCGGGATCGTGGCGAAAACCTCCGCCTCACGAATCAACCCACGGTGTGTCGAAACATCGAAGTACATTTTCTCGGCATAGATCTCCTGGTCGCCCTGCCGGAAAATGATGTTCCCCTCCATGTAGAGTTCCACGTGATTGTTCGTCAAATCAAGCGAGTAATCCTGACTGATCTGGCTCAAATCAACGTCCGACCAGACGACCAAACGGTCCGCCGAAATGTCGATCGTACCGATTTGAATGGCCTGGTTGGCCGGAAAGTTCTTCATTCCCTTGAGCGCTTCATCCGCGCCATCGATCAAGAGCATGACCCCTTTGTCGAAAATTGCCACGGATTTGTGCGTCGCCTCGTCGTAAGAAAAACGCATTTCCAGTGGGACGTCGTTTCTCTGGAAGAAACCGATCTTGCGGGTACCGGGTTTCGGAATGTTCGGGTCAAACGAAGAAACGTCGCCGGCGCGGATCTCACCGTGGGTCGAAAGAACGTCCGGAAGTGTTTCCGTACCATCGGCCGTATGAAGGGGCTGCTCTGCCGGAACAACCGTCCCTGCGCCCGTCACAGGCGTTTCGGACCGATTGTCTTTTGTGAACTCAAAAGACGGAAGCGAGTCGGAAAAATCGGTCAGGAGCAGCTTTGCCGGCTGGAACATTCTGTCGAATGCCCGCTTGTAAAGCGCGTCCAGTTCTGGAGCCGCAGCTGTTTCGGCGGCCACATTTGAAATGGAACTGGCCGTCAAACGCCCTGCCCACGTTTTCCCCTTCACTCGCGAAGTCGTGCGGGATGTCACGAACTCGATCTCCACGTCATCCTCGAGGTAAAGCAGGACCGGCTGGACGCTCGCAGGAGTTTCCGAATCGGCGCTGGTTTCGTCCAACTGAACGGGCCCGACCCACAAAACCATTTTGTCGGCGCGGAACGAGTCGTTTCCCAGGCGAAGATGGCATTTCCCGGCGAGCACGTACACGGTGTACGTGCCTTCCTTCCGGGTGGTGATGTCCGTCGCGGTGAAAACGACCGGGCCGTTGGAATTCTCGCGCGGGTAGGAAATCCCCAAATTGTCCGTCAGCGTCGGGACGATTTTGTAATGGTCAGAATACTGCGGTTCCTCGGCCTGAACCTGAGCAAAAAATGCGAGGTAAAACGCCAGAAAAAACCCAAAAGTGCATACTGTCCCCGCACAGAAGAAACGGTTTTTTCTTCTGTTTTGCCGGGAATCGGTGCTAAAATTGGGAGTTTGGGCAATCATAATCGCTCAAGTATAGAAAAAAAGATGAAAAAAAGCAAGAGAAAAAAGAGAAAATTTTTTATTTTTGCTAAAGATTTGGAAGAGTTTTGACGAATGAAAAACACCTTTCATCAGGGAAACGCTGATTAAAAGCGTGAACCAGCATTTCCCCGAAAAAGCGCTTTCCGATTTTACTACTGGATGCTCATTGGCTTGCCGTCGTTTCTGGCCGCAGCGTAGATGAACGCCGCAGCGTCGATCGAGTAGGAAATCCTCTGAACCGAACCATCGCAGAAAACGGTTCCAAACGTTCCCGAGTGCGGGCTTCCGAATTCCTGGCTCCCCACAAAACCGGCGCGGTCCTGAAGAGGCGCTTTGATCGCCAGGCTGCTTAACGTCCCGGCCGTGCGGCAGTTATCCTGGTCCATGCCGGAGAACATTCCATTATCGTCGGTGCTCGACGTATTCTCATAGTAGTCCGGGCTGACATAGCGCTCACCATAGAGGATCGTGTTAGACGTTCCGTCACGGATTTCCCCCATCGTGATCTCGCTGAAGTCGTAAGTCACGCCGTTGTAGGACGAAACGGTCCAGGATTTCCCCTTCACCTTGGATCGACCGGTCGCCCAGTCCGAGTAAGCGTTGCTCGAGGACGCGGTCGAATTGTACGAGCCGACACTTGCAGCGTAGTCCGCACGCCCACCCATCTCGGGTTTGTCCGCGTTATAAACGGTCGTGCTGAGCTTATAGGGCTTTGCCGGACGGCGAGACGGGCAGTTATAAATCGGAAGGGCCATCGACATGCAGGTGCCCGCACCGGCTTTCTGATTGCCCGTAACACTTTCAATGTTTCCATCCGCACCGAGCTGGAAAAGGGCATTCTGTTCAATAAACGGAAGGAGGGAGTACATCCAGGAGCCCGGCTGCGGTACACCGAAACCTGCATCTGGGTCCCCTACCCAGTTCCAGTTCCAGCCGCCGGAAGGAAAATGTTTCGTCTGGCTTTCGTGGTTCAAGGCCGCCAGACCCATATTTTTCAGGTTATTCCCGCACTGCATCTGACGCGCGGCCTCACGTGCCTGCTGAACTGCCGGAAGGAGCAGACCGACCAACATTCCAATGATCGCGATCACGACCAAAAGCTCGACCAGTGTAAAAGCTTTGTTTGTTCGCATAGATTGGGTTCCTTGCATTAAAAAATCCGTCACTTATGTTTATTATACGCAAAAAAAAAGAAAAGTCCAGATATAAAAAGACAAAAAATGAGAAAATTAAGAAAAATTTTAGGGAAACACTGATTCAACAAACGTTGAGCAGCGTTTCCCTTGATGAATTAGTTTTGTTCCGTGAAACGTCTGAACCACATTTCGTACTGCGGATCGTTCGGGCGAAAGGTAAAAACTGCGTCGGGGAGCGGCTTGCCGTCCGCATCGCATGAATGGACACGGACGAGAAGCACCCCGTTCGGCTTGCATTCGATCGTATAATTTTCAGGATCCATGCGTTTTCCTCAGGAAAAAACGAATAATTAATAACGAATAACGAATAATGAACAAAGGAAAAAATCTCCTCATTATTCATTATTCGTTATTCATTATTCATTTCTGCATCAGCCACTCGTGCATATCTTTGGCGGCGGCGCGGCCTGCGCCCATCGCCTTGATGACCGTCGCAGCGCCCGTCACGATGTCGCCGCCGGCCCACACGCCCTCGATCGAGGTGCGGCCATTTTCGTCCGCCACGATGTACCCGCGCTTGTTCAGCTCAAGCCCTTCGACCGATTTCGTAATGACCGGGTTGGCACTCGTTCCGACCGCGAAAATGACCAAATCCGTCTCAAACGTGAATTCCGACCCGGGAATTTCGACCGGAGTACGGCGACCCGAAGCGTCCGGCTCGCCCAGTTCCATCTTGACGCACGTCATGGAGGCGAGCATGCCCTTTTCGTCCCCCTGCATCGCGATCGGGTTGGTCAGGAGCTGGAACTGAACGCCTTCCTGCTTCGCGTGATGAACTTCCTCCGCACGGGCCGGAAGCTCCGCTTCGGAACGGCGGTAAACGATTTTCACGGTTTCCGCACCCAGACGCAAAGCGGTACGGGCGGCGTCCATCGCGACGTTTCCGCCGCCAACGACCACCACGTGTTTCCCGTGAGCGATCGGCGTGTCGTATTCCGGGAATTTGTACGCCTTCATCAGGTTGGACCGCGTCAGGTACTCGTTGGCCGAATAGACGTTTCCAAGCCCCGTCCCCGGGATGGGCATAAAGGACGGCAAACCTGCGCCGACGCCGAGGAAAATCGCGTCGAAACCCTCTTTTTCCATCAGTTCGCGCACGTCGATGCTGCGGCCGCCGACCTGGTTCAGCTCGAAGTTCACGCCGAGCGTCTCGAGGTAGTGGACCTCTTTCTGCACGATGTCTTTCGGGAGCCGGAACTC
>JAFTCU010000327.1 GCA_017454585.1 Thermoguttaceae bacterium
CCGGTTCAAGAACAGTTTCATCTTCAAGTTCAGCCCGCGCGAGGGGACGAAGGCGTACGAGCTTTGGGAGGATAACGTCCCGGACGAGGTGAAAAAGCGGCGGAATAATGAACTCCTGGCCGTTCAGAATCAGATCAGCGGCGAGGACTCGCAGAAATTCGTGGGGCAGGAAGTCGAAATTCTGGTCGAAGGAACGAGCAAAAACGCGAATAAACTCCCGGTTTTGGGCGACTCCGACGATTCCTCCGACGCGGCCGAAGCGGGGGCGGCCCCGAACGAGGTGGTCCAGCTCACCGGGAACACGCCGAGCAATCACATCGTGGTCTTCGACGGCCCGCGCTCGCTCATCGGGCAGATGAAAAAAGTGAAAATCGTGAAAGCCAATCCGTTTACGCTCTTTGGAGAGTGAGTTTTCTCCCATGACTCCCGAACGATTCCGCCAAATCCTGACCCACGCCGACCGTAGTCTCTCCGGCTGCGCGTGGCGCGTGGTTTTGGAAACGATCCGGCCGTTCTACGCGCTGGGCGTCTGGTGGAGGAACCGCCAGTTTGACCGCCGCCCGGGAAAAATCTTTCACGCCTCCGTGCCGGTTTTGAGCGTCGGAAACCTCACGTTGGGAGGGACCGGCAAAAGCCCGGCCGTGCGGTGGTTCGTGCGTGAATTTCAGCGTCTGGGCCTGAAACCAGCCGTTCTGAGCCGCGGGTATAAAGCGAACAAACAGTCTGAAAACCCGGAAGATTTTCTGAATGACGAAGGGCGTGAAATGGTCCGTCTTCTGCCGGGGGTCCCGCTTCTGCAAAACCCGAACCGGTGCGAATCCGCCGAAAAAGCCGTTTATGAATTCGGCGCTCAAGTTCTCATTCTGGACGATGGATTCCAGCACCGAAAACTCTTCCGGAACCTGGACGTCGTGCTGATCGATGCCGACGAGCCGTTTGGCCTGACCGGGCGACTGTTTCCCTGCGGGACGCTCCGGGAGCCGGCGGCAGGATTTCGGCGGGCGGACGTGCTCATGCTGACCCACGCTGACCGGTTAAGCCCGCGGGAACGTCACACGCTGCGCGAGGAGATCGACCAGCGTTTTCCTGCCGGGAAAAACCGTCTCTGGATCGAAACCGTTCACAAACCCGTGGGTTTCGTAGATGCGGCAGGAAACCCCTTGGAACTTGCAAAAGACGGACATTACGGCGCGTTCTGCGGGATCGGAAAGCCGGAGGGATTTTTCCGCTCGCTGGAAGAATTCGGCCTGCCCCCCGCCGAAACGAAAATCTTTCCCGACCACCACGCTTTTTCTGACGCGGACGTTTCCGCTCTCGTAGAGTGGCGGGAGAAAAACGCCTTCGACGCCCTGCTCTGTACCGAAAAAGATCTGGTCAAACTCCCGGAAAGTCTGAAGGCCTGCGCGCTAAGAATCGATCTGGCGTTTTTGAGCGGCGAAGAGGAACTAAAAAAACGCCTGACGAACTTTTTGGATTCGTCAGGCGTTTGATCTCGTTTTTATTTTCTACTTTTTATTGGCTTTCGACTTGGACTTGGTCGAAACCTCGATCGTGTAGCTCGAGTAGTACGGGCGGTACTTGCCGAAGCTCACGCCGTTGAGGACCGTCCCGATGAGCGGAATATCAACGGAACGAATACGCTCGCAGGCCTCGTAAAC
>JAFTCU010000020.1 GCA_017454585.1 Thermoguttaceae bacterium
ACATGAACTGGAATACTGCGCCATGCAGGGTTTCCTCGGCTCGATCGACGCGAACGCCGGCGATATGCTCCTCGGCTGGGACACGGACCAGTTCCCGACCGACATTTACATGACCACGAAAATCATGCTCATCCTGCTGAAGTACGGCGGATTCAAGACCGGTGGTCTGAACTTCGACGCGAAAGTGCGCCGCGACAGCTGGACGCCCGAGGACGTTTTCTTCGCCCACATCGGCGGGATGGACACGTTCGCGAAGGGGCTCAAAATCGCCGCCCAGATGCGTGCGGACGGCGTGCTTGACGAGATGGTCCAGAAACGTTACTCCAGCTGGGATTCCGGCATTGGCGCCGAGATCGAGGCCGGCAAACACGACTTCAAATCCCTCGAAGCGTATATGCTCGCAAAGGGGAACGTGGACGGGATCGTCTCCGGCAACCAGGAACTTTACGAGAACGTCGTGAACCGTTACATTTTCTAGTCCATCACGAATTCGGACTCAAGGATTGATTACCGGTCAGGAATCAGGATCGACGAGGCGGCGATGAAACTTCATCGCACCGGCCAGATCCTGATTTCTGGCTTTTGATTTCGGATTTCTGATTTCTGCTCCAGGATCATGAGAATTTCGTGCTTCTTCGTTTTTTGGCTATTGGCCGTCCCCGCTTTTTGCACCGACTGGTTCGTCTCGCCGCATGGTTCCGACTCAAATGACGGCAAATCCCCGCAGACGGCGTGGGCCACTCTCGGCCGGGTCAATCGGGCCGACGAAATTCAGCCCGGTGACCGGGTCCTTTGGGAGCGCGGCGGGATCTGGCGCGGAGTCCTTCGTCCCCGCTCCGGTGAAGCCGGAAAACCGGTCACGTACGCCGACTACGGAAGCGAAGAAAAGCCCCGGCCGACGTTTTTCGGCTCGGTTTCCGCCTCCCGGGAACGGGACTGGGTACAAGCCGCCCCGAACGTCTGGGCCACGCGGGAGCCCACGATCGAAACCGGCCGCGAGCTGGACGGGAATTTTCAGGCCGGCTGGAGCCTCTACAAAGAGCCAAAAACCGACGTGCGTCTGACGGCGCAGGGCGGGAAACTCTCCATCGACTACCAGTTCGGCGGGACGGCCCAGAATCAGGTCCAGCTCTGGGGGCCCGAGGTCGATCCGGACCAGTTCACCGAAACGATGGTCCTGCAAATGCGCGTCCGTGCGAATCGTCCTCTGACGCTTCCGGGCCTTCACGTTTCCCAACCCGCCGCACCGTGGCCGCGGCCGGCCGTGAGCGGGAATTTCGAAGTGACCGGTGACTGGACCCGCGTCGATCTGCTCCTCAACCGCTCAGACGCGAAGCTGAAGCCGGGCGTGCCGTGCCGCTGGCACTTGAGTTTCGGCGCACTTCCCCCGGAAACCCGGCTCGAAATCGAGTTTCTGGGGCTGAAAGAGGCGCGGATGGACCACTCGCTCTTTCTTCCCAACGACGTGGGAAACGTGATCATGGAACGCCGCGTCGAGCCGTCCCCCACCCCAAAAATGGATTACGCCCCGCAAAATCCCGTTTGCGGCTGGAAGAAATGGGAACGCGATGAACTCGAAAAACCGGGAGATTACTGGTACGATAAAGCGTCGAACCGGGTCTTTCTCTACTGGCCCGAAAACCCGGCCAAAACGTTTCAGTGGATCGAGCTGGCCCAGAAGCAGACGGTTTTCAACGAAAGTTCATGCCACGACGTCACGTACGACGGTCTGGCCGTCGCCTTCACCGCCGCGCACGGGATCGGAGGCGGAAACACGCGAAACATCACGGTCCGAAACTGCGATTTGTACTTCATCGGCGGCGGCGATTTCACCCACGCGGACGGAACGTACGCTCGTTTCGGAAACGCGATCGAGTTCTGGAACTCCTGCGACGGGAACCTGGTCGAGAACTGCCACATCTGGGAGATTTACGACGCGGCCCTGACCAATCAGGGGAAAGGAACGCCCGAGGCCCCGTCGGTCCAGCGGAATCTGGTTTACCGGAACAATCGGATCGAGCGCGCGGAGTATTCGTTCGAGTACTGGAACCGCGGCGGCGTGACCGAAAACGTGCTTTTCGAGGGAAACGTCTGCACGGACGCGGGGATCTGCTGGTCCCACGCCCAGCGCCGTGACCCAAACGGCGGGCACTTGATGTTCTACCAGAACTCGGTGCCCACGAGCGGGTTCGTCGTCCGGAACAATCAGTTCCTCCGCTCTTCGGAGGTCTGCTTCCGGTTCGAAAACGACTGGCGGGCTGGCCTGAAAATGGAGCGGAACGTTTACGAACAGTTTGACGGAAAACCGGTCATTCGGTGGAAAGTCAAGAATTACATTCAAAAGGAAGAATTCCCTGACTGGGTCCAGGAGAGTGGTCTGGACCAGGGAAGTATTTGCCGGTGAGAGCGGAAACCATGGAAACCGACCCGATTTTGAAACGCTGGAATGACGCGCTCGAAGCGATTCGCGCGGCGGGGTACATCGTCCGCGAGGAGTGGCTCGAGGGCGGCGGCGGTTTGTGTGAATTCGGCGGGAAAAAGTACTTTTTCTCCGACCAGGCCCTTTCGCTCTTCGAGAGGATCGACCAGGCGGAGGAAGCCGTGAAAACTTTAAAAATGAAAGGAAAGATCGATGAGTAAAGCGGATTTGGCGCGTGAGTATTTTCAGAAGGGTGCGAACTGCGCGCAGGCCGTCGCGTGTGCCTTTGCTGACGAGTGCGGGCAAACGCCCGAAATGATGGCTAAACTGGCCTCCGGGTTCGGCGCGGGAATGGGCCGGATGCGTGAAGTGTGTGGCGCCGTTTCCGGCATGGTCCTCGTCGCCGACCTGCTCCAGGGCCCGACCGACCTGGCCGACAAAGCGGGAAAAGACGCGCAGTACACGCTGATCCAGGACCTCGCCAACCAATTCAAGGCGGAGACCGGCTCGATCATCTGCCGCGAGCTGCTCGGGCTGGGCAAAAAAGAAATGCCCTCGCCGATCTCCGAGCCGCGCACCGAAACGTACTACAAAACACGGCCGTGCGTCGAAATGGTGGCGCTGGCCGCTGAGATTCTGGAGAATCACTTGAAGAAGTGAAAACTCCCTGATTCAAAATTCAAAATTCATAATTCATAATTGAAAGTCCCGCTTCCAACCTCCCGTTTCTCTCCGTTCGGGAGGACGATCTCCGCCGTCGTGTTCGCGGGGATCGTGACTTTCAGCTCGAATTTCTCGTACTTCTCGTCCCACTTCCACTCGCTGGAAATGACTCCATACGGAGAATCGACCGAGGCAGAAACCGTGTGCAGACCCACGCCGCGCAGGTCCTCCGGCCGGGCGCAGGGCGCGATCCGGATCCGCCTGAAACCGGGTTCCACGCACTCGATACCCGCGAGGTAGCGGAACATCCAGGCCGTCACGTCGCCGAACATGATGTGGTTCAGCGAGCTGCTCGCGTTGAAATCCTCCCAAAGCGTCCCCTGCTCCGAGTTGGCCATGCCGACGTAACTCGGTCCGGTCGGGTTCAGGATCATCTTCAGCGCGAGATCCGTCCGGCCGCGGTCGCTCAGCGTGCGGAAGACGTACTTCGAGCCGAGGATCCCGAAATCGAGGTGGGAATCTTTGGCCGCGATCGCGTCGAGGAGTTTCGCGAATACTGCATCATCCGAGGTCAGGCCCTGGAACAGAGCGCACGCCTGAGCGCACTGCGTCCCTTCCCAGACCGTGCCGTCCGGGCGGACGAGCGTCTTCAGGAAGTCACGCCGGATCGACTCGGCAAGTTCCGCGTAACGCCGGGCCTCTTCGGTCTTTCCGAGGACTTCGGCGGCTTTGGAAACCACCACCGCGTCCGCATACCAGTAGGCGGTCGAAGTCACGATTGGAGGCGTCTTCGAGCCGGGCGTACACCAGTCCGAAAGGCCGTGGGTCAAAAGCCCGTCCGCCTGCCGTTTCGTCGTGGTGAAATCGACGTAACGCGCCATCGCGTCGAAGTTTTCCTCAAGCATCCGTCGGTCGCCGCGGTACTGGTACACGTACCACGGGATCATCACCAACGCGCTGTCCCAGGCCGGGCCGTTCCCCCACGCGTAGCCCCAGCCGCCGGTCGGGACGATGCACGAGAGGTCGCCGTTTTCGCGCTGCTCATCGCGCAGGTCGTCGAGCCATTTCCGGTAGCACGGCGTGTTTTCAAAGAGGTACTGCGCCAGTTCCGCCGCGAGCTGCGCGTCGCCGGTCCAGCCGTTTTTCTCCCGGTGCGGGCAGTCGGTCGGCACGCCGTTCACGAAGTTGGAAATGTACGCCTGCACGGTCGCGTCGAACAGATGATTCAGCGTCGGAACGTCGCACTCGAACATGCCGATTTGCGGGTAGTCGTTTTGCAGTGCCGTCGCAAAGACTTCCACTTCCGCATCCGGGACCGGTTTCCCGTCACGCAGAACCGTGACTTCGGCGTACTGGAAGCCGTGGTAGGTGAAAATTGGAGTGTAACATATATTTCTATTCATCTCACCCCGGAACCAGTCGGTCTGGAATTCGCCCGGTTCGCCCGTGATCCACGCAGGGGATCCGGAATGGAAGAATTGCTTGATGTTGGACCGGTCAAGCGTCCAATCCCCGTGGATCTTTTCCGAGTACCGCACGCGTATCCAGTCGGTCGGGATCGCGTTTTTCAAACGCTTGACCGACACGAAACCGGCAAGGTTTTTCGGGAATTTGAAAACACGCACACCAGGCTGAATTTCCTTACTTTTTTCGGGTGACATATCTACCGACTCATGCGTAGCCGGGCAGCGCTCCGCCACAAGTTTTCCCTTGGGTCCCGGAACGACCTCGGCTTTTCCCAGCGTTTCGTCATCCATATCCATCAATTCGTCCATTATAACGCCCTGGCGGATGCAGTCCCACAAAATCGGACTGGAAACCGCGTCCCAGGTTTCATCCGAAACGACCCATTGCGTCGAGCCGTCCTTGAAGCGGATCTCGAGCTGGGCGATCATACGGGGAAAATCCCGCCACGGCGAGGCGTCGTAGTTCCACGTCGCGACCGTCCGCATATCGTACCAGCCGTGACCGACCAAAAATTGCAGCGTATTTTCTTTCTGAAGGTTATCGATCGGGAAAGAGCGGTAAAGAACGTGCGAGTCGTAATTCGTCGGGTTCGGTGAAAGCGGCGAGAAATCCAGCGAGGTATGATTCAGTCCCCCGACAAAATACCCGGCGGCGGTGCAGTGCAGGATCGCTTCCTGAACGTTTTCCGGGTGCTCGATGGTGAATTTTTTCTCGAAAGCGGGCGATCTCGTCTCGGTCCTGCGCCGGACTTTCCCCCACGGCATCGAGTCGGCGGAACCAAGCGCCACGGCCGGTTTTCCCTCCGCGGAACCTTTTCCAAACGCGAGCCACGACGCATCGGAAAGAACCGTCTGGACTGGCTCGCCGAGCGACTTCACGCCCGTTTCAGCAGCGGTCAGAACCGGAAAAACGTCCAGACGCGCCAAAAGCGCCGGCTTCGCCTTCGGGTTCGAGACTTTCACCCGGAGCGTGTTTTCGCCGGGCTTCACGCGGTTTGTAAGGTCAAAAAAGCGCATCTGGTCCGGGTTGAAAACCATTCCGATGGAGTAGTACGCCTTCTCACCGTTGAGCCAGATCTCGAATTTCTGGTCCGCCGCCAGCGCGAGCTGAACCGACCGGGAACCGGAGTTTTCCGCCTCCTCAAGCGTGAATTTCTTCTCAAACTCGACGTCGTTCCCGTCTCCCGGAGCGCCGATCCACGACGCGCCGTCGAGGTTCAGATCCGGGCGGTACTTTTCGGGCATCGCGATCCATTTCGCCTTCCACTCCTCGGGGTGGAGGATCCCGGTCACGAATGATCTCCTGATAGACCAATTGCTCGCGTTTCCGTTCTGGTCCCAAACGCGGACGCGCCACTCGTACACGCGGGAACTTTGCAGAGCCGGGCCGGTCCACGGGACCAAAACCGACTCGGAGCCTTCGATTTTCCCGGAGTCCCAGACCTGCTGGCCGTCGATGAACGCCTGGATCTGGTACGCGGTCTGAAGGACGTTTTGCTCGTCCGAGAACAGTTTCCAGCTAAAGCGCGGCTGGGCGCAGTCCACGATGGCGTGTTCCTGCGATTCAACGCTCAGGCCCCCAACAGTCAGAGCGCTGCTGAGGAAAAACGACAAAAAAACCATTAATGATTGCATGGCGGGCGTTCCTTTCTCACTTTTTCACTTCAAAATTCAGTTGATTTCAAAACCTTTTCTCTGTTCGCGGCTCAGGAAGGACTGCGCCAGATCGTCGCCGACGACGCACTCTTTGACCGGGTCCCAGCGGATCTCACGCTTCAGGCGCGCCGCGATGCCGCAGAGGTGGGCGACGGTCATGGTCTGCACGTGGCTCATCGGGTCGGAGACGCACACGCCGCCGTTTCGGATGCAGTCGTACAAATTCGCTTTGTGCCATGTGGGCGTCTTGCCTTTGAACAGCGCGATGCGATCTCCCTCCGTGTATTTGTCCTCGTCCCAGTTTTCCTCGATGGGCTTCCCGGTGATCCGCTCGCGGCTGACGAAGATCCGGCCCTTTTCCCCCTCGAAGATCAACCCGTTGTCGGCGTGGGTCGTGATGATCATCTCCGAGCCGTTCTCGAATTTGCAGACGAAATCGAACTCGTACGGTGTGTTGTACATTCGGTCGGTGCTTGGGTTTCCCTTTTCGTCAAAATCGACGTGGGCCTTCGCGTTCCTTCCGTCGATGGAGATCGGCCCGGCCCCTTTATGGTCCAGATCGAGCGCCCAGAGCGCAATGTCGATGTGGTGGGCGCCCCAGTCCGCGATCACGCCGCTGGCGTACTCGAACCAGTAGCGGAACGTGCGGTGGCACCGCTGCGGAATGTACTCCGTCCACGGCGCCTGGCCGAGCCACTGGTTCCAGTCGAGGCCGTCCGGCACCGGCGCGGTCTGGAAAAGCCCCTGATCCGCCGCATGAGCGCCCGGACCAGAAGGAAGCCCCACGATCACTTTCTGAATTTTGCCCAAAAGCCCCTTCCGGCAGAAATTCACCGCCCGGCCGAAAAGATTCAGCTGGGCGCGCTGCTGGGTGCCGACCTGGAACGCCTTGCCCGCTTTTTCGGCCGCGTCACGAATCAAAAAGCCTTCCGCGACGGTGAGCGTGAGCGGCTTCTGGCAGAAAACGTGCTTCCCGCTGCGCAGGGCGTCGAGGCAAATTTTCACGTGCCAGTGGTCCGGCGTGGAGCAGCTCACCAGGTCAATGTCGTTCCGGTCGATGATCCGTCGGTAATCGCCGTAGCAGTTTTCCGACGCAACGTGAAAACGGTTCGCCGCCTGGTCCAGATGAGATCGATCGACGTCACAAAGCGCGGCCATTTCGCAATTATGCGAGTGGTCATTCGCGTCGCCAGTCCCCATCCCGCCGAGGCCCACACAGCCGACGCGGATCCGGTTGGAGGGGGCGTTTTCGCCGCGGGCATATTTCAGGAAAAACGGCGCGGAAACCACGGCCGCGGAGGAGGTCAAAAAGGAACGTCGGTTAAGTGGGTAAAACATAAAAAACTTCCTTGGAAATGATGGGGTGAAAATCTGAAAAACGTAATTACTCGGTTTTCGTCTCGTTTTCCTCTTCCTCCAGCTCACGCTTCAGATTGGCCATCGGGTCCGGTTTTTCCGTGCTGAGCATGGGAGGAGCGGGGAATTTTATGGTGAATTTCGTGCCGCGGCGCAGCTCGCTCTGGACCTCCAGGATCGCGCCGTGAGCCTCGATGATCTTCCGGACGGTCGGCAGGCCGAGGCCGAAGCCGTTGCTCTTGGTCGTGTAAAACGCGTCGTAGAGTTTTTCGAGCGTTTCGGCGTCCATGCCGCACCCATTATCGATCAGGTCGAGGGCCACGCCTTCCGGGACGGGGTAGGTGCGGACGATCAGCTCGCCCCCGTCTTTCATCGCGGCCTCTGCGTTATTAATGAGGTTCCAAAGGACGCACCCGAACGCGTCTTTGTCGAGCATGATCGGCTGGAGCTCCGGCGCGAAAAAGGTCAGGATCTCGATGTTCTTCTGCTTCGCCTTTTCGCGGTAAAAGTCCACGATGGTCC
>JAFTCU010000328.1 GCA_017454585.1 Thermoguttaceae bacterium
AGGTCGCAGACGTACGCGTCCACCTGCCTGATGAGCTGGATGGCCCACTCGTAAAGCTGGTCGAAGTAGTCGGACGCAAAGAGTTTTTTGTCCCAGTGGAAGCCGAGCCATTCGATGTCTTCCTGGATCGACTCGACGTATTCGTCTTCCTCTTTGGAGGGGTTCGTGTCGTCGAAGCGGAGGTTGCACTTTCCGCCGTATTCCTGTGCGATGCCGAAGTTCAGGCAGATGGATTTCGCGTGGCCGATGTGCAGGTAGCCGTTCGGCTCCGGGGGAAACCGGGTCTGGATTTCCTTGTGTTTCCCGCTCGCGAGGTCTTCTTCCACGATTTTACGAATAAAGTCCTTGGATCCGGTATTTTCGCTGCGATCTTCGGCGTCGGCCATTTTCTGCTCCCTCAAAAAAGTCTTTGGTTTATGAAAAGTTCTTCCGCTATTTTAACCGAACGGCGAAATAATAAAAGAGGGAGAGACCGGGAAAAGAAGAAAAAAGTCGAAAAAAGTCGAAAAAGGCCTAACTCCTAACTCCTCACTCCTAACTCCTCACTTCCCCCGGTGGGGCTTGACTTTTTTCCGTTTCGTGGGATAATCAGGGGAAATGGTCTGATTTCCTGTTTCAACCGGAAGGTTTTCAAATGAAAGAACGCATTGAACGTGATTCCATGGGCGAGGTGCGCCTCCCCGCCGAGGTTTACTACGGAGCGCAAACCCAACGCGCCGTCGAGAATTTCCCCATCGCTCTGGCTCCCCTGCCCCCTAAGATGATCCAGGCCTTGGGTCTGGTCAAATGGGCGTGCGCATCGGCCAATGAGGAGCTGGGTCTTCTGGGAAAGAAACTCGCCCCGGAGCAGATCACCGCACTGAAAACGGCCGCTCTGGAAGTCGCTGACGGCCAGATGGTGGACCAGTTCCCGATCGACATTTACCAGACCGGTTCCGGCACGTCGAGCAACATGAACGTGAACGAAGTCGTTTCCAACCGTGCGATCGAGCTGTGCGGCGGCGACCGGTTCGACATGAAAAAGCCGATCCACCCGAACGACCACGTGAACATGGGCCAGAGCACGAACGACATTTTCCCGACCGCGATCCACGTGGCGGGCGCGCGGGTCCTGCGGGATGAACTGATCCCGGCCTTGAAAGCCTGCGCCGACGCGCTTCAGACCAAGGCGGACGAATGGGCGGACGTCCTGAAAATCGGCCGGACGCACCTTGCCGACGCGACCCCCATGACGCTCGGACAGGAATTCGGCGGTCTCGCCCGTCAGATGGAACTGGCCGCGGAGGACGCCCGGAACGCGGAGGCGGCGCTTTACGAACTCCCCGCCGGTGGGACGGCCGTCGGCTCCGGGATCAACACCCACCCGAAATTCGCGTCGGAGGTCGCCCGATTCCTCGCCGAAAAGACCGGCATTCCGTTCCGTGAGGCGGCGAACCACTTCGAGGCCAACGCCCAGCGGACCGGCGTGGTGCGGTGCCACGCGCTTCTGAAAGCGATCGCCGTCACGCTGATGAACGTCGCGAACAACATCCGGTGGCTCGGTTCCGGCCC
>JAFTCU010000329.1 GCA_017454585.1 Thermoguttaceae bacterium
TGTTCCAGATGTCGTACGCTTCCTGGTCGGTTTTATAGACGGTGACGCTGAGCGTGTCCTTCTTCAGGCCGAGGTACTTCGGACTGGTGAGGAACTCCCACGCCCAGTTGATCGCTTCGCGCTTGAAGTAGTCGCCGAAGCTGAAGTTTCCGAGCATTTCAAAGAAAGTGTGGTGGTACGCGGTGCGCCCCACGTTGTCGATGTCGCCGGTACGGAGGCACTTCTGGCACGTCGTCGCACGGGTGAAATCGAGCTTGACGCGGCCCAGGAAGTGGTCTTTGAACTGGTTCATTCCAGCGGGGGTGAAGAGGACCGACGGGTCCCATTTCGGAACCAAAACGTCGCTCGGACGGCGGACACAGCCTTTCGATTCAAAAAACGAAAGGTACATTTCACGAAGTTCGTTGGTTTTCATGATCTATTTCTTGAAATTGCTAAAAAAGGAAAAAGAAAATATTTGATTATATTATACCAGATTTTAAAAGAATTTAAAGGCCCCCTCCTTGAGGGGGCTGGCTCGCGAAGCGAGACTTGGGGAGTTTCGTAAACGCGCCGCCCCCCTCAATGAGGGATGTTTTAAACGACGCGGAAAGTGTCATCCCCGTGATCTTGCTCATCCGGGTCAATAATTAATTTTCAGCAGGAACTTTTTCAGGTACTGGGCGCGAAATTCGTTCGAGTCGAGCGACGATTCCACGCCACCGTAAATCCACTGCAAGTAAGCCGGCTGGATTTGAAGCAGAAGCTGGTTCACCACGTCGAGAGAGATGTCTTCCACAAGCCCCAATATGATCCCGAGCCGAATCGCGGAAAGGCATTTCATCGTGTCCTGTGGGTTTAGCGCGTCCGACTCACGAATGAGTTCAAGACATTCTTCAATTCCGGATTTCAGCTTTTCACTGTTCTGTTCGAGCAGAAACTCGCGGGCTTTTTTCTCGTAATCAATGACGGCCCCAACGACATCCTGGACTTGGGAAAGAATTTCTTCTTCAGTCATGCCGAGAGTACATTGATTGCTGATCTGATAGAAATCACCCCACGCCTGGGAACCTTCACCGTAAAGCCCGCGTACAGTCAGAGAAATTTTCTGGAGACTGTTGTGGACTTTCGTGATTTGCCGTGTCATTCCGAGAGCCGGAAGGTGCAGCATCACACTAACGCGCATCCCCGTACCAACATTGGACGGACAGGCAGTCAGGTAACCGAGTTCTTCCGACCAGGCATAGACCAGGTTCTGTTCGATTTGATCATCCAGATCGTTGATTTCAGTCCAGATTTTCTGAAGGCAGAAACCGCTTTTCACACACTGGATCCGCAGATGGTCTTCTTCAATGAACATGAGGCTGAACTGACCGTTGGGCGAGATCATAACACTTCGTGGACCTTCTCCTTCTGCCATTTCGCGGCTGATGAGATGACACTCCACGAGGAGTTTCCGGTCCAGACTGCTCAGGTCATTCAGATGAAAAAGGGTAGAATTCTGGCCGAAGGACGTTTTACGAATTGCCTTACGAAGCGTTTCGATCACACGGGTACGCTCGGCGTTACTTAACCGTGAAACGAACGAAAATGGAGCCAGATTCCTCGCGAGTCGAATTCGGGTAGAAACAACGATTTCCGAATCCGGACCTTCGTTCCGAAGCCAATCACGCTTGGACTGAACGAGTTCATCAATCGTCATTCGATCCCCGCCTCGCTTTCCATTTTTAAAATTTGATCACGGAGTTCCTTTGCTTTTTCGTATTTTTCCTCCGAGACGGCTTTTTCCATCTCGTGGTACATCTGAATACGACGTGTAAACCGTTGGCTTTCCGCCTGACCGGAACGTTTTGGAGCCTTGCCAGTATGATGGGTTTCACCGTGCATATTCATCAGAAGGGGTTTCAACTGCTTCGCGAAAGCATGGTAATCTTCCGGACAACCGAGCAGACTGGACGAGCGAAATTCAGAAAAATGGATCCCGCAAACCGGGCACATTTCCTGATCGGATTCGAGAAATTCACTGTTCGCCTTGGAAAAAGCCATTTTTTGAGCCAAATGGGTCGCCAGAGCGGAGGCCATATTGACTTCGCCGGGTAAAGCGGCTTGCGTATTCTGAAGAAAATCTTTAGCGTGTTCTTCACAAAAGTGGTACGAAATAGGCTTTCCGCCGACCAAATCCGTGACGTGAACCGTCGCTTCCTTATTGCATTTTTGACATTTCATTTGGTTTTGTGTGAAAAAAGTCTGACCAAAATTTACTTCTGTTACATTTTATTAGATTTCGTTTTTTTTGTCAAGATGAAAAACTTTTTTTGGGAGGTGGGTTGATTTTTTTTCAAGTTCGGGTAAAATAATTTGTAGTGTTGGGGCTCGTTTCTGATAAAGTACTCGTTCATAGTCCCTCCGCAATCATTTTCCCTCCAAATTTTACGTGTGCCATGTTGATTCAAAATGCCGATCTTCAGTTCGTCCACTTGCCTCTTTCCATACCGCTCCGTACTCCACACGGACGTTTGACTGAGTTCAGGAGCCTCATCCTTTCGCTCACTTCCAGCGCAGGAACGGGAAAGGCGGAAGTGCCGATTACCCTTTTCCCGGATGAGGATTTCGAGTATTTGGCAGGTGTGATTGATGAGAAAATCCTGCCCTTGCTTAAAGGTCAGAGCTTTTCCGATACGCAGTTACTTCGTGAGAAACTCGGAAAGTGGTCACGGCACGCGATTATTTATCCTCTCGTGGAAATGGCATGGTACGATTTGCAGGCGCAGGAAAAGAACAAACCTCTTTGTCAAATCCTTGGAGCGGAACCGATTTCCCAACAGGTTTTCACCTCGCTCGATGAACCCGAAATGGATCGGGACGAGATTCCCGATGCGAACGAGTTCCTCGATCGGATTCAGAAACTCTACCGGGCCGGTTACGTTCACCTGGAACTGAAAATCCGTCCGGGCTGGGACGTCGCGATGGTTCGGGAAGTGCGTCAGGAAAATCCCGGTGCGTCGTTCCACATTGATTTTGAGGGAGCGCTGACCCCGCTGAACTACGATATTTTGTTCCGGATGCGGGATTTCTTCCCGTTTATGTTTGAGCAGCCATTTGCGCCCGATGAACTGGTGGAGGATGCGGAACTACAAAAAATGCTTCAGTGCCCGCTCTGCCTCGATGAAAGTATTTCCACGCCGGGAAAAGCAGCCGCAGCGCTGAAACTCGAAAGTACGAAACTGGTGAAGATCAATCCTATGCGGGCTGGCGGCTTTGAACGTGCGAAAGAAATTCTGGAAATTTGCCGGGAAGAGGGCGTAAACTGCTGGATTTCGTCACCGCTTTCCACGGGTGTGGCCGTTCGCGCGAATCTGGCGTTTTCGTGCCTGAATGGTTTTACAGGGCCGTTCGAGTACTACGACCTGATGGAATACTTCACGCCGGAAGTTTTGAAAGATGTGGAAATGCCGCCGGAGCTGGCGCTGGATGAGGAGCAGACTCTACGGATTGAGTGATTGAAAAAACGGAGGTTTGGCTTTTGGGGCCATTCCTCTGTTTCGCCAGTCTGGAATCTTGTTTTAAAGGATTTCCTTCATGCATTCCACCATTCGAGCCCGCCATACCCAGCGACGTATCCTCTATGGAAGTACGCTGCTCTGGTCTGTTGGAAACGCGATGACTTCCTCGATCGTGGTCATTTTCGTGCTCGCGGCGCTTAACTTCCACTCTCCAATGGTCATGGCGATGGTTTTTGCCGCTCCATTTTTGGGTCGGGTCTTCCAGCCATTCCTTCCCGCTCTCCTCAAACTGTTTCCCTTCCGGCGAAACCTCTGTATTTCCCTGTACGCGGCGCAGGTTTTGGTCTTTTGGCTGATGCTTGGGAGCGCTTTTCTTCCCTTTGATCGAAGCGTGAAATTTTGGCTGATGCTTGGTTTCTGGGCCTTGGCCAACCTTCTGGAAATCATGGCTTACGCCGTTTTTCTCTCGTGGAATCGCCTTCTTTTCCCGGGTAAAACGCTCGGGAGGTTCTATTCTCGCCGCGAGGTTTACAAACTTATCGGTGAAGTCCTGATGATTGTGCTCATGGGAATTCCCAAAACGATTGAGCATTACGGCGGGAATATTTTCATTTGGTTGCCCAATCATTTCGAAGACGGAATTATCGCATGCGGTTCACTGTTCATTCTGGGAAGTACGTTTTTTCTCTGGTTCCTGCCGGAGAGCCGGTATGAGATCCCACACACTGCCGAAAGTATTCTGGTCCGTGAACTTCAACGATTCGCAAGTCCGTTCCGTGAGAGAAAATTCTGGCCGTTCCTGATTTACAGCGCGTTCTTTTCGTTTTTTCTTCAGTTCGAGCAGGTCTCGCAGACCATGTTTCAGAAAATCATTCTCTGCGGAGCGTTTGTACCCCTCCTGGGAATGCAGGCGGTACGGGTGATCCCTCGTTTCCCGCAAATATTTCTCGCTCCGTGGGTTGGAAAACTGGTGGACCGGTTTGGAACGCTGAATGTCATGATCTGCTCGCAGTTGCTGACGGCCGTTCCGCTTCTTTTCTACGCGTTTGCGAGGCCGGGAATGGGGTGGATGCTCTATTTGGCAGCGGTGCTTTGGGGGACTTACGTTGGTTTGAACGTCGCGCTTCCGAAATTTATGCTTGAGATTTCCGATCCTCGGGACGATACACCGTGGCTGGCGGCGTATGGATTTGCCGGGAGTCTGGCCGGTTTTGCCGCTGTTTTCCTCGGAGGGTGGATCTGCAGCGATTTTTCAGGCCTTCCAAACTATTTCACGACTTTCTTTCTCCTCGCGTTCGGCTGGCGTGTACTGCTCGCGCTGCCGCTCGTGTGGGTCAAGCTGCAAAACAGAGGAAGGAGCGGAGGCTGATTTATGCCAAGGATCCGTAAACGTAAATTCGGCCCGGGGGTTCCGCCTCCACAGGAACGCAAACCGTTTCGTGATGTCAGCCGCTTCCTGAAAGAGACTTTTGGCGCGAAGTGCTACAAAGTCTGTGTCGATGGCGGTTTCACCTGCCCAAACCGGGACGGGACGTGCGGGACCGGCGGTTGTATTTTCTGCGGGGAAAGAGGTTCCGGCGAGTTCATCACCGAAACAGGGATCCAGAATCAAATCGTTACCGCGATGGAAAAGGCCCGCCTCAAGCATCACGCGGAGAAATTCATCGTTTACTTTCAGAATTTCACGAACACTTACGCGCCTGTGGAAGTTCTGCGGGCGAAATATGACAGTGCGCTTGCTGACGGAGATGAACGAATTATCGGGCTGGCCGTTGGAACCCGTGCGGACTGTATTTCAGACGAAATTGCCGATTTGCTGGCGGAGTACGCTCAGAAGTATTACGTTCAGGTCGAATTGGGTCTTCAAACGTCCGACGACCAGACGGCCGAGTTTTTCAATCGGGGCTACAAAAGCGCGCGGTTCACTGAAGCGGTGGAGATCCTGCGGCGGCGAAAGCTCAACGTTGTGGCACATATTATGCTCGGGCTTCCCGGAGAAACGAAAGAGCACGTGAAACGGACCGTCGAGTTTCTGAATAGTCACGATTTGCAGGGACTTAAAATGCACTCGCTTTACGTTCTGGCCGGCACACGCCTGGCGGAACTTTACCGGGAAGGGAAATTCGAGCCGATCACTTACGCGGAGTACATCGACTGGGCTCTGTACGTCCTGACTCACATCTCGCCGGAGTTGGTGATCCATCGAATCTCGGGTGACTGTGCGCGGGAAATGCTCGTTGCGCCCGACTGGATCATGAAAAAGAAGGAAATTCTTGATGAAATCATCAAAACCATGAAACAAAATGGGTGGAATCAGGGAGAATTTTACGAAAAAAGGGAAAAAATAGTTTAAATTTGGAAAATATTATATTTTTTTGAGTTTTTTCCCCATCCCCCCTTGAACTTTTTTTGGAAAAGTGTTATATATAATTATAGAAAGTCCAACTAACCCTCAATACAGGAGATGAAACCATGAAGAAGAACGGCTTGATTTCGTTAATCGCCGCGCTTGTTGTGGCGGTCATTTTTGCCTTCACTGCGCCAGTCCAGGCCCAAGGTCCGCGGCCGGGGAAAGGGCCGGGTCCAGGTCCGGCTCCGGGTTACCATCACCCCGCTCCGCCGCATCATCCGGGCCCCGTTCCGGGACCGTCGCATCGTCCGGGGCCGCCGCATCATCCGGGCCCGGCACACCATCCGGCTCCGCCGCCACCGCAGCACCACCATCATCACCCGGCTCCTCCACCGCCACCGGCGCGTCCGGTCGTTGTGGTCCCGGCTCCGGTAGCTCCTCCGCCGCCACCGCCGCCGACCTGGGGTGGAATCGTGGGTGGAATCATTGACGCCATCATCATCGAAAGCAACAGACCGTAACAGGTCATAGAAAAACAAAAAGAGGGTCGTTTTCGCGGCCCTCTTTCGTTTTAAAGAAATCTGGAAATCATGGAAGTCACTCAGCCGTCGAGCAGGATCTCGTTCTCGATCAGTTGTTCAAACGTCTGACGCTTGCGGACGCAGATCATTTGTTTGTCTCGGATCAGGACTTCCGGCGCGTAGAGCTTCGAGTTGTAGTTGGAGCCCATTACGAAGCCGTAGGCTCCCGCGCAGCCCATCACCAGAATGTCGCCGGTCCAGGCGCGGGGCATGGGGCGTGTGACGACGTAACCGCCCTCTTCCTGCGTGAACACGTCGCCGGACTCGCACAGCGGGCCGCAAACCACGGCCGGGACGATCGGGCGTTCCTCATTTGGTTCGCCGCTCATCGGGCAGAGCGACATCGGGTGGTAGGAGCCATAAAGCATCGGGCGCGCCAGATTATTGAAGCCGGCGTCCAGAAGGTAGAAAAGGTCCGTTCCGCCCTGCGTCTTGACCGCCCGCACCTCGGCGAGCAGGTAGCCACTCTCAGCGACGAGGTAGCGCCCCGGCTCGATTTCCAGCGTAACGGGCGATTGATTCATCTGCTCGATCTCGCAGCGGGTACGGTCCCAAAGCTCGAAGTACTTCTGAATGTCCACGTACTCGTCGCCTTCTTTATAGACCGTGGGAAGGCCGCCGCCGGTGCTGATCGTGTTGACGGAACTCCCGACCACCATCGCGAAATCTTTCATCTTGGAGCAGCACTGGGCCAGGTGCTCAAAATCCGTCCCGGAGCCGATGTGAATGTGAAGGCCGGTGATGGCGATCCCGTACTTTCCCGCGACCGCCAGAGCCGTCGGAATGTCCTGGTACCAGATCCCGTGTTTCGAGAGCGGGCCGCCCGTGTTCGTTTTCTGGCTGTGGCCGTGCCCGAAGCCGGGGTTGATGCGGATCGTGATCTCGACCGGGTATTCGGTATCCTCGCGGGCGTTCAGGGCTTTGCCAAGCTGGTGGATCATGTCGATGGAGCCGCAGTTCACGTGGACCCCGTACTTCACGCAGAGGTCGAGCGCTTCCCGGTCGAAAATGTCAGCCGTATAGACGATTTCGGGGATTTCCTCCTCGGTTTCCGGTCGGGGTTTGAAGCCGGCGGCGATTGCGCGGCGGATCTCCATGGCGCTCACCGCGTCCACTTTGGCCCCGGCTTTGTGCAGGATCTGCAGGATCGCGAGATTGCTGCACGCTTTCTGGGCGTAACGCACGACGTCAAACGCTTCCAGATCGTGAAGCTGGGAGAGTATCCGTGCCTCGTCGTAAACGAAAACGGGCGTGCCGAACTGCCTGACGATTTCGGGAATCGGAACCCCCGCGATTTCACGGAGGATCGGCGGCATCTGAACGGGAACTGGCATGGGAAAAGTCCTTCTTTTGAAAAGTTTGGGTTTAGCGGTTCGGCTGGCAGACTATTTATCTTTCTCCGGTGGAGCCGCAAGCTGGGAAAGCGCCTGCAAAAGCGAGTTGAGATGGATCAGACGCGGGCCGAACCGATCTACGAAGTCGTTGAACATAAATTCGCTGTAGTCCCAGTCCTCACTGTTTTCTGCCGACTCTTCCACCATTTTGGTGAAGTATTCGTTTTGCATGGAAGACATACGGTCAAGCAGCTGCCTGCACCCTTTCGCAAGTTCAGGATGGGAAGTCCGCCAGGTCTGCAGTTCGTGAACCCGCTGACGCTGTGGGGCGGTTTGGAGGTTGATCAACTGGGTCAGAAGCTCGTTCTGGCGTTTCTGCTGCTCGGCGATATCGTTCAAAACACCCAGTAATTCAGCATGACGCTGTTCGGCTCGGTATCGTTCATCAATGGCTCCTGCGGGGGCAACGATATTCGTGACATCGATTTGATTAAAAAGCGGTTGGGAGGTTTCGTTCATGGTTTAGTTTTCTTTCTGGATTTCATCTTCCGGGAATAGACGCTGGTGAAGCTGCGTAATGACCCGCCGGAAAACATCCTTTTCGTCTTCAGAAATTTCAAGGTAAATATTGTGAATGAAGTCCGTCATTTTCTGGCGGATCGTTTCCATCAGACTCATCCCCAAATCAGAGAGTTTGATACAAACCGCCCGGCGGTCGGTCTGGCTCGTGACACGGATGAAGATTTTGTTCTGGACCATCGATTCCACCAGTACCGAGGTCGCGGGAACGGTCATATTCAAACGTTCAGCCAGTTTTTTCAAGGTAATTCCAACTGGATTTTTTTCAGTCAGAAGCGTTACAGCCACAAGTGCCTTGTGTTGACGGTAAGTCAATGATTCCATCAACGCCTGCGTCTTTTTGTTGGTGGAAGTCTGAAGAACCAACAGGCGCATCTTGTCCGCCACATCGAACAATTTTACAAAGGTGTCATCTTTATAAGGCTGTGAGACCATTGTGTTTCTCCGAAATAATTATTCCATTTGAAAAACCAATATCTTTATTAATATCATTTTTACGGAAAATGTCAAGCGGCCAGAAAAGGTTATGGTGAATTTTTTTGACTTTTTTAAAAATAATTCCCAAAAGATAATAATTTAGACAAAAGAAACACTTTCCACGGAACGAGTTTCCCCCGCTGGCTGATCATTTCACACGAATCAGTTTTGGCGCCGAAAAGCGTTTGCCGTACAGACCGCCGTAGCGTTTCTGAAGGCCGGCGAAATCTTCATGAAGAAAATCGTAAAGTTCAAGCGGAGGGTTCATTGCGAGCCAGAGCGAGGAGAGTTTTTCGGCGTAAGCGTCGTAATTTTTCTGTGAGCCGGAATGGGCGTAGCAGCGGCCCTCAAAGCGCCGAATATCGCCGTCAAACCTCTCGCTGATGTGCAGAAGTTCATGGACGGTCGTGATCACTTTGTTTTTGAAGTCCGTGTTCAGGAATCGGGGAACGTAAAAATTCAGCAGGTACAAATACTCCCGCCCGTTCGGGTCGAGAATCCGCTGCAGCGTGTACTTTTGCCCGCGACGAACCGTCGTAAGGGCTCCATTTTCGAATCGGAGCGGCGTTACGGCAGCGTACACCCCGTATTCACTTGACGTTCGAGTCTGACAAAATCCCACCGCGACTCGTTCCATACGAATGTGTTGAAGCGCTGCAATACGGTGCGTCATATCATCACAAATCAGCCGCATTTTGGAAGTGAAATCGAGAGGCACTTTAGTTTAATTATGAATGATGAATGATGAATGATGAATTAAAAAGCCGCGAGTCTGACTCACGGCTGGATATTTGGATGAGGCGAAATCTGAATCGTGAATCATGAACTATGAATCGAGAGCCTGAGCTTGGAAGCGAAACCTCAATTCATAATTCATAATTCTTCATTCTTAATTCGGAGCTCACGGTCCGATCGGGCGCGGATTCGGATCGTCGAAATCACGCGGGCCGCGAAGGGTGTAATACGGATACTCCATCGGATAACGGTGACCGCAGCAACCGGGGCAGCCACGACCGCCGCAACCGCAGCAGTTTCCAGCGCGTGGGTAGGCCGGGACACCATTACGCTGAACACCGTAATAGACGGGACGGAGTAGTTCCGGGTTTCTTCCGAATCCGGCTCCCGGACAGTTCGGGCAGCTGCCTCCCATATTGTAAGCGGGACCACGGGCCTGTAAAGGGGCTCCAGCGATTGGCTGAGGCTGCGAGATCGGAGTGCTCATCTCCACGATCGGATCGATCGTAGTTGCCGGCGGCAATGTCTCGGCATTTGCACCGGATTTTACAATCGATTGTTCTACCGGAGGAAGAGTCGGAATTACCGGTTCCGCCGCGGTTTTCACGGGAGCGGAAGCTGCTGGCACATTAGCAGGAGCGGTCACTTTTGGGGGTGTAAGATCCGGTGCGGCGAGGATGTTGGAAACGTTGGCCGCGGCATCCATCACATTTGACTCAGGAGCGGGAGCAGGAGCGGTATTTTGCGCGAGGCTCAATTCCTTTTCCGGTGCGGGTTTTGTCTTTGGTTCAGCCGTTTTAGGAGCGTTCTGGACTGGAAGAGGTTCCGTCTTATTGGAATCAGACACGTCTTCTGTGATGTCCAGTTCCAGACTGAAATCATCCAGGGAATTAACGTTTGAATTTTCCTGGGGTGTTCCCAGACTAAATTCGTCTTCGGACTTCTGGTCTGCGGCATTCACCACTGTCAGCATGGTCAAAGCGCACGTGATCACCATGCCAATTGTTAATGTAAGTACTGTTTTTCTCATGGGAAATTCCTTCTCCTTTAGGGACAATTTTTTAGAAATATTCCTAATTTTTTTAAACATCGGTATTCCTATAAACCCTATTATAGCAAATTATCCGAATTTAAGAAATTTTCCAATTTATCCGGTTTAAACTTTAACGGAAATTCCGAATAATAAGAAAATACTGATTTACCGCCGGTTTTTTCAGGGTAAAACGAAAAAAAAGATCGGGCGATCAAAGGAATTTCAGGAAAAAAATATGAAAAGCACGCAGGTCCACCTTTTTTAGAAATGAAAAAATGGTATATTAAGAAGAAATTGTTTGAAATCACGATTAGAACGATTTAAGGGAAAATGCTGGTTCGTATCCGTATGCCAGCCGTTCCCCAGATTTCATCATTTCTTTTTCCCAATTATAAACTATGAAAGGAAAAAACATGAAACGTTTCATTCTCGCCTTGAGTACCGTCCTGTTTCTTGCGCTTGGTTTTTCCGGAACTTTTGTTCTGGCTCAGGAAGCGGAGCTTCCCAAGACCTGCATCCCGGCCAACAAAATGGATCAGGCGTGGTGGAAAGCCCGTCACGAAGCCAACTGCGCCCGGATCGAGCAGGGGAATGTGGACCTGCTTCTGATCGGTGACTCGATCACCCACGGCTGGGACGGCGCTGGCGCGGAGATACAGCAGTTCTTCTATGGTGACCGCAACTACGTGAACATGGGCTTCGGCGGCGACCAGACCCAGCACGTTCTCTGGCGTCTGAACAACGCGCCGATGGACAAAATTCAGCCGAAAGCCGCGGTCCTGCTCATCGGGATCAACAATCTGTGGGGCGAGTGGCCGAACGCATCCGAGTGTGTCGCGCAGGGGATCAAGGCGATCGTCGATAAACTGCAGGCGCTGTACCCGGACATCAAGATCCTGGTCCTTGACATTTTCATGGCCCAGCAGCCGGGGCATATCTGCCGCAAGCAGGCCCAGGGTACGAATGAGCTTCTGCCGGAGATCTTCAAGGACTACAAAAACGTCGAGATCATGGACATCAACGACCTGTGGCTTTCCGAAGACGGCACGATCCCGCGCGAGCTGATGAAAGACCTCGTTCACCCGACCCGCGAAGGTTACATCCTGTGGGGAAACCGCGTCGATCCGACTGTTGCGAAGATGCTTGGCGTCGAGCCGAAAGAGTTTAAGGCGGAGTGAGTTTTTTGGAGTGTGGTGATACAGTCGCGCAAGTGACATTCACCGTTTTACCTTGCGGCAATACCGCCTCGCAGAGGCGTTTGCCGCAGAAGCGCGCTGGGCGTTCCCCACGTGAAAAACCTTTTTTCGTCACCTAAAATTTCGGTCGCGAAGTGAAAGCGGCAAAGGAAGCCTTCAGCTTCTGTATTGCCGCACTCCATAAGACGACGCTCCCAAGCGTCGTTCCCGTAGAGTCCAAAATGTTTGAAGTTGAACAAAAATTTCGTCTTTCCGATCCTTTCGCGTTTCTCGACGCTGCGAGGGAGTTGGGCATCGTGTGGAAGAAGCGCGTGGTCGAAGTCGATACGTATTTCCAGCATCCTGCCCGGGATTTCGTTCAGACCGACGAGGCTCTTCGCATCCGCCGCCACCTGACGTTTCAGGGGCTTTACGGCAAAGAGCAAATGCCCGAGCGCGTCAGCGTCGAGTCACTCATCACGTTCAAAGGGCCGAAACTTGATCCGACGGCCAAAATTCGTAAGGAACTGGAGCTTCCGCTCTCGCATCGGATGGAGCTTCCGCCTGACCGTTTTCCCGGTTTTGGTGTCAGGCCCGAACTGGAACTGGCGACGCATGACGTTCAACCCCTTTTCGACTTGCTCGACACTCTGGAGGAGACGCGCCCGGCTGCCCAGTGGCGTGAAATGCTCGAACTATTGAGTTTTCGGCCAGTCCAGAACGTCCGCAAGGTCCGCACCAAGGCGTGGAGTTTGTGGGAGGACGAGCCGGTTGAATTTTCGTTTGATGAGGTTCCTCCGATTGGAACGTTTGCCGAGCTGGAATTTCTCGCCTCGGATGAAACCGCAGTTTCGGGCGCGAAATCCCGCCTGTTGAGTCTTTCCCGGAAAATGGAACTCACTGATGTGGAGCCGCTGAGCTATCTGACCCTGGTGATCGAAAAGCTTATTTCCGCGAATCAGGAGTAACTTTTTTAGAATTCGTTTCATTTAACCTTTTGTCCTGCTTTATTCCTATGGAAGAAAAATCGATCCGCCCGCTTCGAAACGAGCAGTTTTGGCTTTTGACTGGTGGCATTTTACTGATCGCGTTCATTGCGTTTTCTTTTGCGATGTATTTCACACGGAGTTTTATGATTCCGTTCGTCTTTTCTGTTTTTCTTTGTGCGATGGTTTCGCCGGTTGACAGTTTGATCGTGAATCACTGGAAAATGCCGCGCTGGTGTGGGTTCGTTGCGTGTATTATGACGATCTTATTCCTGTTCACGTGTGTCTTTTTCGTGGGAAAATACGCGATTGGAAGTATCAATAAAGCGATTCAGACGGTGAATATTAAAATCCCCGAGAGTAAAAAAACGTCCTTTCCTGACGTGAATTCCACCCTTTTGAATTTGAATCCAACACTTTCCCTTTCGGAAATACCTGTTACCGTCGATTTAGGTAAGCAGAAGGAATCTGAACCGCTTGATCGGGAAGAAAAAGAAGAAGCGTCTGAGGCGGAGGATTTAGATTCAGAAGCTAAAGTTGTGGCCGTACCGGATACTCAACCCGCAGCGCAGGAGGCTCAACCAGTGCAGGCGTCTCAGCCCACCCAGGAAACACCATCAGTGGTCCCGGAGGTAGTACAAAACGGTGAGAATGCCGCAATGGAAAGAGGAGCGGAAACTGCGCCGCCCCAGAAAAACCCCTCGCAGGTGTTGGAAGAAACCATCGATTATTGGCTTCAGAAAGCCGGTGTGGAATCCGAGTACCTGAACGCCAAGATCTGTATTGAGTCGGTTTACGCGTACATCCCCGCGATTTTGCGTGGAAGCCTGTCCACTCTTCAAACGTTTTTCTCCTTTAGTACGCTGGTGGTTCTGTTTTGTATTTTCATCCTGATGGGGCGCAACCCTCTTGTCAAGATTGAAAATGAGATTTATAATGAAGTGGAATTCAGTATTCAGAAATACCTGAACATCAAGTTTTTCATTTCCTTTATGACGGGTGTCAGTATTTACATTGTCTTTCTTTGCATTGGCGCTCCAATGGCGTTTATGTTTGGGGTTTTGGCGTTTGTGCTGAATTTTATTCCGTCCATCGGTTCCATTATTGCGACGATTCTGCCGATCCCGATTCTGATGCTCACGATGGACATAAGTCAGGCAGGGCTTTTCATCGCGTTTTTTGTACCGTGCCTGATCCAGATGTTCCTTGGTAACTTTCTCGATCCGAAAATGCAGGGAGAAGGGCTTCGGCTTCACCCGGTCACGATATTGCTCGCGCTTGGTTACTTTGGAGTCATCTGGGGCGTTTTCGGGATGCTGCTTGCTGCGCCGCTGACCGCTGCGCTGCGGGTGATCCTGCTTGAGTTCCAAATGACGCACTGGATCGCTCAGCTTATGGGCGGCGAAATGCCCTCAATGAAAGAAGTGCTTGAGATGAGTGAACCAAAGAAAAAAGAATAGTGAGCGGTTTTCCACTCACTATTCGTTGATCCTTATTCAGTTTTCTTTCAGGAATTTTTGTACCATTCCACCGTTTGCCGCAGACCTTCCAAAAGATCGGTCTGCGGTTCGTATTTCAGGAAACGTCTCGCGGCGGAAATGTCCGCCCGGCTCTCCAGAATATCGCCGACTCTTGGCGGCAAATGCTTCGGTTCGATCTGCGTCCCCAAAATCTCGTTCAGGGTGGAAACGAGCGTCAGGAGGTCCACCGATTTCCCGTTTGCAATATTGAAAACTTTCCCGGAAACATCGGGGTCTGGGGCTTGTGCGGCCAGGAGGTTTGCGTCCACAATGTTCGAGACGAAAGTAAAATCACGCGACTGGCGACCATCTCCGAAGATCGTCGGCGCCTGCCCTTTCAGCATCGCCGAGATGAAAAGCGGAATGACAGCGGAGTACGGGCTTTTCGGGTCCTGCCGCGGGCCGAAAACATTGAAGTAACGCAGACGTACCGTTTCGATCCCATACGACGCGGCAAACGCCTCAAGGTACAACTCGGCAGCGAGTTTCGCGGCTCCGTAAGGTGAAATTGGCGCGGGGAGAACCGATTCCGGCGTTGGGCAGACCTCCGTATCGCCGTAAGCGCTGCTGGACGCGGCATACACGACCCTCCGAACTCCCGCACGACGCGCGCAGTCGAGGAGCTGCACCGTACCGGTCACGCAAGCGTTATGCACTCGAAGAGGCTGTTCGATACTCAGCGGCACACTTGCTAAGGCTGCTTCGTGAAAGATGATCTCCACACCGTCCACGGCCCGAGCAACTATTTCCGCGTCGGTGAGGGAACCGTCAAAAAGTTCGATGTTGAACGTGGCCAAATATGGAGCGATGTTCTGTTCAAAACCGGTAGAAAAATCGTCAAGGACACGAATGGTATCAGGTTCCTGACCGGCATCTTGATCCAGACGCTGATTTACAAGCCGTTCAACGATATGTGAACCAATAAAACCCGCGCCGCCTGTTACGAGATAAGAAGTCATAAGATCAAGAAAAAAGGGGTTAAAGATTAAAAAAAACGGGGAGTCGAAACTCCCCGTAAACTACTTTTGGGCGTCCTTCAAATCAAGCTTTTTTTGCAGCTTTTTTGGCCGGAGCTTTTTTCGTGGCTTTCTTGGCCGGAGCTTTCGCTTCAGCGGCTTTCTTCACGACTTTTTTTGCAGCCTTCTTGGCCGGGGCTTTTTTGGCCGGGGCTTTCGCTTCAGCGGCCTTTTTCACGGCTTTTTTGGCCGGGGCTTTCTTGGCCGGGGCTTTTTCGGCAGCGGCGGCTTCTTTCTTGCAGCATTTTTTGCAAGATTTCTTGGCCGGGGCTTTCTCTACCGCGTCAGCTTCCGATTTCTTGCAGCACTTTTTGCAAGCTTTTTTCGCCGGGGCTTTTTCGGCTGCGACAGCAGCTTTCTTCACTTCTTCTTTTGCTTTAGCCACAATAATCCTCCATAGGACTTTGGACCGTCAGGGGAAATCGACCATCGATTTCAAAAACAAACTTAACCTTCCATGGAGGTTTGTTTTTCTTCCCGCGGGTCACGCTTTTTAGTGTATTGGACAACTTGGAATTAACCGCTCTTTCTTGAGTCCAGTTAATAACCTTAAAACTATACTATTTTATCGGATTTTTCAATAGGAACCCCGTCAAATTTTGCCAAAAAAATGGAATTTTTTTCAAACTATTTGAAATTTTTCCTGATATTTGCCAATTTGGGAGTAAAAAACCCTTTTTTCAGGGAGTGAAACACTTTCAACGGTAACCTATTTGACGTAAAACCTGGTAGTTGGAATAGGCCAGCCATACGAACATCAAAGCGAGGAAAAACTGATTCCACGAAATGGCCGCGCCAATGATCATAATAGCCGTGACGAGTGAAATATTCATCGTGTAAATCAAGCCGCGACCAGGTGAGAAATGAGTCGCGATTTCCCGCACGATCTGCCCGCCGTCCAGCGGATAAACAGGCAACAGGTTGAAAATCCCCCAATAAAGATTGATGTAAAGGATGAAATTCAGGAAAACGATTCCTTCTTTTGAAAACAGACTGGGAGAAATCAGCGAGAAGATCCCGTAAACCAGGAACCCTGCGCCCGGTCCGGCAAAACTGATGAACGCATTTTCGAACCAGCGCAGATTATAGCCGCGCGGAGCGATCGTCAAACCGCCGAAACTGTAAAGCACGATGCGCGTTGGGATCCCGAAAAGCCGCCACGCGAACGCATGACCCAGCTCGTGCACGAGAATGGAAAACGTGACGGCCAAAACCCACATAACGAGCGCAGGTCCCCCGAAATTCGCGCCGAGAAAAACGGTCAAAATCCAAAAAAACGGGTGGATCCTGACCGGAAATCCGAACAGGTGAAAATTCAAATCGTAACGCGTTGGCTGAGGTTCGTAAAACATAAGGGTCTAAAGTGGAGTTAAAGGAAATGAATATTGGTTTTTGGTTTTTTCGTGGATCAGTTGGTTTCATCCTGCGGGCGGGCGTCTTCCTGCAAGCGCTTTTGGATGAACGCCCTGATGTCTTGTGCCATATAGCCGAACAAGTTCAGGAAGGCCAAAACCGCGAAGTATTCCACGATGAGCAGGAAGAGCCAGGCGATCAGAAAGTGCAGGATCCAATACGGCTCCGGCGGCATATCCATCATGCGGAAAAACACGACGAGCAAAAGGCCCAGAATGAAGAAGATGAGATTCCCATTCACGAACCACGTCACGCAGCTTTGGGCGCGCTGCGACTCCACGGCTTTCGCAAGCCGCCAGAGGCAGACCGGAAAAAGGATCAAGGTGAAGATCCCGAGGAGCCCGCTGTAGCACATGAAGATCCAGCTTGCGCTGATTTCAGCATTCACGGCTTGAAAGGCCACAGTGAAAAGTCCCGAAGCGGTGAACACGACGGACAAAATCACAAATGCCCGCGCGATCCCTCCGCCGGGAACGATCGATTCCGGCATCGCCCCAAAACGAACGAGCATGAGGATCCAAAGGATCAAAGAAACCAGGCAAAATCCCCTTGTGCTTACCACGGTCAACGAAAGCAGAAACGGGTGGTTTTCTGCCACCAGCTCGGGCTCTCCCAGCTGGCAAACCGCGCCGGTCCCCAGAAAGGCCAGGGCGAGGCAAATCATATAAATCAAAGAGAGGATGATCCATAAATGCACCCACCCAAAGAATTGGCCGATTTTGGCCAGCGCCGCCCATTCCGGGGCGAGGACCAGGTTCGGGTTTTGAGGAAACGGGGGTTCAGTCATGGAAAACTCTCCTTCAGGTAGTAAAAAATCAGGCTCCAGTTTTGCGGGGATCAGTTCGTTTCATTCGGCTGGCCCTCCAAGTTCAGCGCTTCGGCGTATTCCCGGCATTGGTCCTCGACGAAGTCCGCGGTGTCGTTTGCCATGCAGCCAAAAAGGAGCATGTTGGCCAGGTAAAAAATGAAAACAAAAAGGTAAAAGCCAATGTTCTGAATGGCTGCAACGGCGGCGATCTCTGATACTCTGATAAAGGCCAGAAAAATCATGCCAAGGCATCCAAACACGATCCATTTGATACAGGGTTTAACACTTTGCGAATTGATGGCTGACGCAAGGCGCCAGGAGTAAACCAAAAAAATGATATAGGACGCAATTAAAATAAACCCCCCCAGGAGACCAAACATCAAAGAGGTTTCAGGGGCGGTTTCCTTATACCAATACTGGAACAATCCAATGACTTCGCCCAACAGGCACATGATCACGTAGGTGCGGGCGATTTTCCCCCCCGGGACAAGCGATCCAGGTGTGAACCAGAAACGAAAGTAGGCATGAAACCAGACGATCAGGTTAAACAGAGAAAGGGCCAACAAAGCAATGCAAAAGGGGATGAGGAAAAACCGGTTTTCCAGAAGCAGCAGGACCAGATCTTCCTTGGGATCAAAAGTTTTGTCCGAAACCCCTGCGATCAGCCCCGTGGCAAGAAACGCCGCGACCAGAAGAATGGCCAGAATCAAAGTAATGACCATAGAATAGTAAATCCAGCGGAATGCATTGCCAACGTTGGCCAAGGCCTTCCATTCAGGCGAAAGGACCAGGTTCGGGTTTTGAGGAAGCGGGGATTCGGACATGGAAAACTCTCCTTCAGGATTCAGATTTCGGTTTCCAGGGAATCAGTTCCTTCTTCCGGCTGGTTCTGTGAGTTGATGGCGTTGGCGTATTCCTGCAAGTTCTTTTGGATGAACGCCTCGATGTCTTTCGCGATGTAGCCAAAGGAGTTCAGGTAAGACAGGAAGGCTGCGAGTCCAAACACGGCGCCTGCGATGATCAGGACTCCTCCGATAGATGATCCAACCACCGTCCCGGCAATGATCAGAACGATGAAGAAAATGTAACCATACACGACCCACTTGATGCAGCTTTTGACACGCCCGGAGCCGACAGCATCCGCGAGCCGCCACATATAGACCAGAAGCATGATCGAAATTACAAAGCCGAGAATTCCATTCAGGCTTCCAAACAACCTGGCAGCGTTCGGATCTACGGTCTGCATTCCCCCCTGGCAAATTCCAAGGATAAAGTTCACGATGACCAAAACCACATAGGTTCGGCCAATTCCGCCCCCGGGGACGATTGATTCAGGCGTATTCCACATGCGAATGAGCATCATGATCCCAACGATTATGGAAAAAATTCCGAGAATTAGGATGCCAAGCAGGAAAAACAGACAAAAGAGCGCGTGCTCTTTAAACAGCGCTTCAAGATTCTCCGCAGGGACCGGGAAACCTGCAACAATGCCTCCAACGACGAGGAGGATGATGAAGAGCAAAGTATAGATGATCAACAGATACATCCAGTGAAACACTTTGCCGATTTTGGCCAGCGCCGCCCATTCCGGGGCGAGGACCAGCTGCGCGTGAGGGGGAAATGATGAATTTGACATGATTTTTGTTCTCCTGTAAGGGGTGGTCGAGGAATATATATCAATTCTACCAAACACTCTAAAAAATGAAAGGGGGGTGGGTAAAGTTCCTTTTTATCAACTTGTGGGGACGACGCTTCCAGCGTCGTCTCAGCAATTCATAATTCAAAATTCATAATTCATAATTGAAACGACGCAGGACGTGTCGTTCCCGCAAAGTCAGAAAAAATCCCCCCCGGTCCCTTGCGCTTTGCCCGATTCTGTGGTAAAATAAAAAAGGAATAAAAACGTTTCGTTTCACTGACCTTTTTCCTTGATTTACAGGTGATTTATGGCTCTCATTCTTAATGGAAAAGAACTTTCCCAAACCCTCCGCGCGGAGATCGCCCAGCAGGTCGCGGACTTCATTCAGAAAACCGGCGTGACGCCGTGTCTGGCGGCCATTCTTGTCGGCGACGACCCGGCCAGTCAGGTGTACGTCCGCAACAAAGAAAAAGCCTGCGCAGCCGTGGGAATGAAGAGCCAGCTCTTCCGTCTCCCCGCCGAAACGACCGAGGCCCAGCTCCTCGAACTCGTGGACCAACTGAACCGCGACGATTCGGTCCACGGGATCCTTTGCCAGCTTCCGCTTCCGAAACACATTCCGGAAAAGGTCATTCTGGACGCGATCTCCGCCGACAAAGACGTGGACGCGTTTCACCCGACGAACGTGGGGCTGATCCTTCAGGGCCGCCCGCGTTTTCTGCCGTGTACCCCGTTCGGGATCCAGGAAATGCTGAAACGTTACGGGATCGAAACCTCCGGCAAACACGTGGTCGTTTTGGGCCGCAGTGACATCGTGGGGAAACCGATGGCCGCGATGATGGTCCAGCGCGGGGCGGGCGCCGACTCGACCGTGACCGTGTGCCACAGCCGCACGAAGGACCTCGCCTCCATCACGAGCCAGGCCGATATTTTGATCGTGGCGATCGGGAAGCCGAAATTCGTGACGGCCGAAATGGTCAAAGACGGCGCGGTGGTCGTGGACGTGGGGATCAACCGTACCGACGCCGGTCTTGTCGGTGACGTCGATTTCGCCGCGGTGGAGCCGAAAGCCTCGGCCATTACGCCCGTTCCGGGTGGCGTTGGGCCGCTGACCATTACGATGCTGCTCGGCAACA
>JAFTCU010000330.1 GCA_017454585.1 Thermoguttaceae bacterium
CGAAGTCACCACGTTATTCACGAATTCCCGGTCGTGACTCACCAGCAGCAGCGTGCCGGGGTACTGGGCCAGCTTTTCTTCGAGTAGATCGAGCGTTTCCAGATCCAGGTCATTCGTCGGCTCGTCCATCACCAGAATATTGGACGGTTTAATGAACAGTTTCGCGAGCAAAAGCCGGTTTTTCTCGCCCCCGGACAGAAACTTCACCGGCATTTTGGAGCGTTCCTCGGAAAAGAGGAAGTCGCGCAAGTAGCCCAGCACGTGCTGCTTCTGGCCGTTCACCGTGACGTGTGTTGAGCCGTCGCTCACGTTTTCCAGCACGGATTCCTCCTCGTTCAGCGTCGCGTGAAGCTGGTCGAAGTAAGAAATTTGCAGCTGGGTCCCGTGGCGGATCTCGCCGGCGTCGGGTTTTAACTGGCCGAGCAGAAGGCGGAGCAGGGTGGTTTTCCCCACACCGTTCGGGCCGAGGATCCCCACGCGGTCGCCGCGCATGAGCTGGAATGTGAGGTCCTGAACCACCGGGAACTCGGGCGCATTTTCAGCCGCGGGAAACGTGAAACTCAGACCCTTCGCCTGGATCACGAGCCGGCCGGAGGTAAGCCCCTCCTGAATCCGGATGTTCGCCACTCCCGGGTCTTTTCGGATGAGCGCGGCATCCCGGCGCATCTGTTTCAGAGCACGGACCCGCCCCTCGTTGCGCGTCCGTCGGGCCATGATCCCGGTCCGGATCCAGATTTCCTCCTGCGCGAGTTTCTTCTGGAAGTGCTCCAGCTCCTTTTCCTCGGCGTGGAGCCGCTGCTCGCGCCGGTCGAGGTACACGTCGTAGCCGCAGTCGTAGCGGAAGAGATTTCCGCGGTCCAGCTCCCAGATCGACGTCGCGACGTGGCGGAGAAACATTCGGTCGTGCGTGACGAAAATCACGGTTTTCTCGTATTTGTTCAGGAACTCCTCGAGCCAGAGGATCGATGCGAGGTCAAGGTGGTTCGTCGGCTCGTCGAGCAGCAGAACGTCCGGCTCCGCCACGACCGCACGGGCGAACAGGACGCGGCGTTTTTTGCCGGCCGAGAGCGTGGACATTTCCGCATCTCCGTCGATCCCGATTTTCTGCAGAACGTTTTCCACTTTGCGATGGGACTCCCACGTACCGGAGATTTCCAGTTCATGTTGAAGCCGGTCCAGTTCCTTCTGGAGAGACTCGGCCCGGTCCGCCTCGCCGGTTTCGTAGGCTCGGGCGATTCCCGCGGTGACTTCGTGAAAGCGGCTCAGAAGCTCGCCGTCTTTTTTCAGGCCGCTCGTGATCACGTCCATGACGCGCCCGGTCAGCCCGACCGGAACCTGCTGGGTCAGGAGCATGGTCTGAAGCCCCTGAGATCGGGTGATCTCGCCGGAGTCAGGGACCAGATCCTGGTTCAGAATTTTCAGAAGGGTCGATTTCCCGGCGCCGTTTCGGCCGATGAGCGCGATTTTCTCCCCCGGCTCGACGGTCTGGTTGACGTGATCAAGAAGCGGAGGGTAACCAAGGGTGTAATGGACGTCACGGAGGATGAACTGGGCCATAAACGAAGAGGAATCAGGAATAATGAAAGGGGAAATCTGTAAAAAGTGAAAATATTATACACATACTTTAGAAAAATTCAATGGCGTGGAGGAAAAAAAGATAAAATTTTCAAGAAATATAAAAAAAAAGCAAAAAATTTAGGTGTGGGTCCTTGTAAAAAAATGAAAATCGGTTAAAATACGATTTCTTATGGTATATTTGGAACTTTTAATTAGGAAGAAGAAAAATGAAAGTCCGTGCCAGTGTGAAACGTATCTGCGAAGACTGCAAGGTGATTCGTCGCCAGGGCGTCGTTCGCGTGATTTGCAAGAACCCGCGTCATAAACAGCGTCAGGGTTGAGTTTTATTTTGATGTTTGGTGCCGTCGTGAGATGAAGCAGGACGACGCTTTGTTTTCGACGGTGCCAGTAAGCGTCCAAGAGTTTATAGAATTTGTTAGGAGATAATTCATGCCTCGTTTGTTAGGTGTTGATATTCCGAACGATCGCCCCGCAGCGCATTCGTTGACGTATCTTTACGGAATTGGCCTGAAAACTGCATTGGACCTGTGCCGCGCGGTTGGTGTTGATCCGACCATTAAGGCACGTGAAATGACCGAGAAGCAGGTTGCCGAGCTGGCAGCTTTGCTCGATTCGGACGACTACGTTGTCGAAGGTCACCTTCGCCGTACCGTCGCCCAGAATATCGCGCGTCTGAAAGAGATCGCCTGCTATCGTGGTCTCCGTCACCGCCGTGGTCTTCCGGTCCGTGGTCAGCGTACCAGAACCAATGCTCGTACCCGTAAAGGTCCTGCGAAAACCGTCGCTGGTAAAAAGGGTGTTAAGGACATTCGCTAATAATCAATATTGTGCGAAGTCCGTATCGTGTCGAGATCGGAGTCGGATGGTCCGAATTCCGGTGTAGCGTATTTAATCAAGAAAATCAGCGGCCTTGCCTCCGATTTTTGGCGTGTCAGACCGTTGAACAAGTTTAGGAGTGTCCCAAGTGGCGAAGGCAAAAAAACGCAAAGTTCGTCGCAATGTAACCAGTGGCATCGTCCACATCAAAGCGACGTTTAATAACACAATTGTTACCATTACCGATACCAAGGGCGATACTTTGTGCTGGTCCACCGCTGGAAACAGTGGTTTCAAAGGCAGCCGTAAAAGTACGCCGTTCGCTGGCCAGCTCGCTTCTCAGGCGGCCGCGGAAAAAGCCATCAAATTCGGTCTCAAAGATGTTGATGTACGCGTCAAGGGTCCCGGAAGCGGACGTGAAAGCGCGATTAACGCTCTGGAAGCCGCCGGTCTGACCGTGAAAACTATCGAAGACGTTACTCCATTGCCGCACAACGGCTGCCGTCCGAAGAAACGTCGTCGTGTCTGATTCGCATCAGCCAGCTTAACCCCTCGTTTTTCGAGGGGTCTGCAACTTATTCCTGTTCCTAACTCCCAATTTATTTTTCTCCAGGAGGATTTGAATGCTAAAGCGAACGCGATGGCGCGGGCTGGAACTGCCCAGTATGGTTTCTTGTGACAAAGAAACGTTGACCGAACGCTACGGAAAGTTCATCGCGGAACCCTTTGAACGCGGTTTCGGCACGACTGTAGGAAACAGTCTTCGCCGTATCCTCCTTTCCAGTTTGGAAGGGGCTGCGGTTACGCAGATGAAACTGCAGGGTGTTTCCCATGAATTCACCACTCTCGAAGGTGTCCTGGAAGATGTTACGGATATTGTATTGAACGTGAAATCCCTCGTGGTGCGCTCTGAATCGGAGTCGCCGCGGGTTTTGCGTATAGAAAAACATTCCGTGGGTCCAATTACCGGTGCAGATATTCAGACGGATCATCAGGTCGAGATCATTAATAAAGACCATCTGATCGCAACACTGACCAAAGACGTGAATTTCGTCATGGAAATGGTTGTTGAAAAAGGCCGCGGTTACGTCCCGTCCACGGAGCGTCATAATTCTGTACAGGAAACGATTCCGCTCGATGCCACGTTCAGTCCGGTTACGAGAGTGCGTTATGAAGTCGTTGAAACCCGAGTCGGACAGAAAACGAACTACGACAAATTGATCATGGAAATTTGGACGGATGGTTCGATCGATCCACAAATCGCTCTGGTCGAAGCGGCGAAAATCCTTCGCAAACACCTCAATCCGTTCGTTCAGTGCTCGGAACTCGGCGAACAGATCCATACCGAACGAAAAGTCACTGGAAATGAGATCGATCCGATCATGGAAGCCAAGCTTTCCATGAGCGTTTCGGAACTGCATCTGGGTGTCCGCGCGAGCAACTGCCTCGATGCCGCTCATATCGCCACGATCCGCGATCTTGTTTCCAAAACCGAGGATGAGCTTCTCGAAGTCCGTAACTTTGGTGAAACTTCCCTCAAAGAAATCCGTGAGAAACTGCAGGAAAACGGACTTCAGCTTGGAATGCGTCTTCCGGTTATGCGTACGCAGCAGTTTTGACATTTTGCGGGCCGGTGTGCGCTGGTCCGCTTTGCGTTGGGGCGTGAACGGACACCCGCGAAACCAATGAATAATGAATAACGAATAACGAATAATGAGGAGAATGAGTTCACACTCAAGTGGTTTAGAATTAATGAATCAAGGTTGAAGTTTTCTTCTCATTATTCATTATTCGTTAATAATTTGGTTTCGCCGAAAGATTCCCCTGAATCGTGTCTGGGCATGGCTCGTTTTTAATCAAAACTCGTTTGAGTTTTTACCCCAGAAAGAAAAGGTAATCCAATGAGACATCGTTTTGCCGGTCGTAAATTTGGCCGTAACCCGAAGCATCAGCGTGCTCTTCTTCGTATGCTGGCGAACTCTCTTTTCCTGACCGAGCGTCCGGAAGAAGCGTACAGCGATCCGAAGCAGGCTCCGAAAGTCAAAGGCCGTATCATCACGACCATTCAGAAAGCCAAGGAAGTTCGTCCTTTCGTCGAGAAGTGCATCACCACCGCGAAAAACGTTCTGGCCGCGAAAGCCACTGCTGACGCGATGATTCCGACAGCTGACCGCCGTAGTGAAGCCTACAAAAAATGGCGTAACAGTGAAGATTGGCAGGCGTGGAACAAAGCGAACGCGCCAGTCGTCGCCGCTCGCCGCCGTTTGGTCCAGCTTCTGCACAACGAAGAAGCTGTGAAGGTGCTGTTCGACACGATTGCCCCGATGTTTGTGGAACGTCAGGGTGGTTATACCCGTATCCTTCGCCTGGCCAAACCGCGTTTGGGCGATGCCGGGACCCGTGCGATTCTCGAACTGGTCAAGAACGACAAGAAGGCCGAAGCTGTGAAGCCGACCTTTGATGCTGAGTGATCTTAGTCATTTACCGATAAAAAAAGCCGGTCGGTAAAAACTGATCGGCTTTTTTTGTGGATCAATTGATCCCAACGATTTCTTTAATGCTGGAAAAGCCAACGTTTCGCGATTTCCCGATCGTCGTGTTTCTTTGCTTCTCCTCCCCTAAACTGAAATTTCTCGCTTCCTTTTCCCACAATCAGCACGCAGTCTCCCGGTTCGGCCATGGAAAGAACCTTTCTAATAGCCTCAGCCCGATTGTGGCATACCGAAACCCGGCGCGAACAACGTGCCTGAACGCCGCTCAACAGGTCATCGGTGATTTTTTCAGTATCTTCGTTTTTAGGATTCACATCCGTGAAAACGACCCGATGCGAAAGGCGAGAGACCAAATCCGCGAGCATGGGTCTGCGTGAAATCCCGGTTTCTCCCGGAACGCCGAAGACGGTTAAAATCCGTCCTTCGGTCACTTCACGCAGGAACCGGAGCGTAGAGCGCAATTCTTCGCTTGTGTGCGCTGCGTCAACGAAAACGGAAAACGGCTGGCCGCATTCGACCCGTTCCATACGACCGGGAATCACGTCAACGGACTCGATCCCACGTACGATCGTGGTCAGGTCAAGACCATAACGTAACCCGATGGCCGCGGCCGCGAGGCAGTCGTAAATGTAATGATTTCCGACGATTCGCGTTCGCAGCGGAAGAGTTTCGGAACCGGCAGTCAGAAGGATGGTCTGCTCGGCCGGGTACTGTTCCAGAACCATCGCAGAAACATCGGCAGACTCGTTCATCCCGTAGCGAATGGTCGGAATTTTGAGCCATTTAGCCACCTCTGACACGATGGGATCGTCGGCATTAATGACGGCGGTTCCTCCGCAGGCGATGTACTCAAAAAGGCGCATTTTGGCCTTGCGGTAATTATCAAGCGAGCCGTGAAAATCGAGATGGTCGCGCAGAATATTCGTCAGGCAGACGGTTTGAAAATCAATTCCTTCAAGTCGCGATTGGGCTAAAGCGTGACTGGAAATCTCCATCACCGCGCATTTGCAGTCGTTCTGAAGCATCCGCGAGAGCCAACTGCTGGTCCGTTTCGGCGGCAGTGAGGTGATCGCGCAGGAAGACGCGTCCATGCCGTCGTAACAACCGAGCGAGCTGAGCAGACCAACGTTTTGATTGGCGGCGCCGAGGATCGCGGCGGTGAGAAAGGCGGTCATGGTTTTTCCGCTTGTCCCGCTGATTCCGACCATATTCATTTGCCGGGCGGGAAAACGATACAGGGCCTGGCACGCCCGGGAGTAGGCGGCGAGTGAAGATGGAACCAGAAACAGAGGGACCAGTTTCCCGTCAGAAGTCATTTTAAAGGGATTGGAGGTCATTTCTTCCGAAACGATCGCTCCCGCCCCACGCAAAACCGCCTCATCGATTGCCAGATGGCCGTCTTCACGTGGGGTACGCAGAGCAAAATAAACATCACCGGGATGAATCTGATGAACATCTGTGACCGCGTTAAGCATCACAAAATCATCTGCGCCAAAAAGTTCGGCGTCCGTGAGTATCGAGCGAAGACTGACGGGTGAAATTCCCTGATAGCAGGATTGCATATTCGACTTTTCCTCTGTTTAATGGGTTCTTCAATGATGAGGAAACCATACCCCTTTTGGGATTTTTTGTCAAGAGGAAAAATCGTTCGCAGCGGGTTCCTGACAACGGATTATTTAAAAAATTCGTCCAGCGAAACCGCATATTTCCTGAAAAGGTCAGTCGGCATCGTGACAGTTTGCCACTGAGGAGAGAGGACCCGCTTGTGGTCCCGGTAAATCATCAGAGGAACTGCGAAAAAAGCGTAACGAGCCCCCTCAAATGTGAAAAGCCGATGCTCGGGAACAGGAAATTTCGTCCCGCAGACGTCATAGACAAAAACGAAAAGACCGTGGAAATTCAGACCGAAAATGCTCTCCCAACGGGTCAGGCAGAGCAGATCCTCCTCGGCGATCCAGTTTCGCCAGTATTGGGGGGATTTGTGCCCTGATGGGAATTTTCGCCCTTTAATATCGATCAGCCAGACTGGAGGAAGAGCGGACGGGCCGTTTCCAATCGAAAGATCGTCCAGATAGTTGGTTCCTTCGTTTTCAGACCAGGATTTTGGAGCCGAGATTTGGTGAGAAGAGACGATGAAATCAAAATTTTTCAGAGAATCGTCGAGATTTTCGTCAATAACGTTTCGTTTTTGTTCCCGGGTTCCGAGGCAGGGAAGGCCGAGAAATTGCATATAGGCCTCAAAAGCACGTTCGTAAGGATTGTTTTTTTTCATGGGAGATTGGCCTTTGGAAAAAGTGTCGAAAACCCGAGTGTTTTAGTACATTTTCTTCATTATAAAAATTCTGAGTTTTTTTTCAAGTATTTCCCGGAATTTTTTGAGAAAATTTTCGGGATTTCGGAAAAAGAAATCCAGTCGGGTTTTTTGAGGAGTTTGCCATTCAAAAGCCTGTTCCTTCAAAAAAAATACTTAAAAGAGAGAAAAACTGAAAAACAGGGCAAGATGGCAAAAATGGAGAGTTTTTGTTTTGAAAAAAACGAGGAGGCGGTCTGATGAAAAGTTGAAGAAAACCGACTTTGAGGAAAAAAACGATTAAAAATGAAAATTTTTTCAAAAAAATTTTTTCCTCCCCCCTTTTAATTTTCATGAGAATAGTTTAGAATACACCTGGAAAAATATTTTTTTACTTAATTTAGCAGGCAGATAAGTATGAACGAGTTTTGTAAAGTTCCTGAAGAATTTAAAATTGAATTGACGCTGGACGGTTTGGACATTAATTCCATTCAACCTAAAGATTCCAAAGAACCTTCTATTTTGCATCCCCGCAAAGAATTTGACTGGGATGATTTTTACCGCCAGGGTACACCCCCGTGGGACACGGGCTTGCTGGAGCCGGATTTTAAAAACGTTATTAATTCTGGTATAATTCAGCCGCGCAGCAAGGTACTGGAAATTGGCTGCGGAAGTGGTATTGAGGCGCTTTTTATGGCGCAGTGCGGATTCCAGATGACGGCAGTAGATTGTTCAGCGATGGCCGTTGACCGTGCTCATTCCCGGGCAAAAGCGCGAAATCTTTGGCTGCGGCTGGTTACAGAGGACATTTTCAAGTTCACTTCCCAAGCCAGGGAGCAGTATGATTTTGTGTATGATATTGGATTTTATCATTTTATCCGGCGTTCGTTTTTGTCGCATTACATCAATTTGTTGTGGCGCATCACGAAACCAGGATCGTATTATTACACACTGGCGGGAAGCAACGAGGAGGAGTTTACCCCAGAAGAAGTTCGTCAGAATTTCCTCCCGACAGTGAGCCAGGAAGATATTTTCAACGAGCTTGGCGCGCTGTTTGAAGTGGTGGAAATTCGCCCGGGCACGATTTACTCACGCGCGAAGAAAGAGCCGTTCAAGGCGTGGTCTTGTTTGTTTCGCAGACCGTAGGAAGGAAAACTTTACGGGAAAAACGAATTTAATCACAGATTTGATTCGTTTTCCCTGTTTTGGATCAGATTGCTCTTTTAAAGCTTTTATCGTTGATAGTTTAGCCCCCTTTTCTTGTTTCTATTTCCATGGTCATCTACGGCATCGGTACAGATATTACGGAAAACGCACGCATTCAGAAAATGCTCGACAAACACGGCGAGTATTTTACCGGTCGGGTTTATACAGATTGGGAAAATGCGTATTGCCTTTCCAAAAAACAGTCTTTGGAAAGTTACTCGGGGCGATGGTGTGCAAAAGAGGCGATCCTGAAAGCCATTGGGACCGGCTGGGTTCATGGAATAGCCTGGCGGGATATGGAAGTACGCAATATTCAGTCCGGCGCACCGGTGGTTTGCCTGGGAGGTGGTGTACTGGAAGCTGTTCTCGAACGTGGAATTTCGGAAATTTTGATAACGATTTCACATTGTTCCTGCCATGCGACCGCAACAGCTATCGCGATTATTGAGGAGGGAAAGGTTTTCCCAATGGAACGGCGTTTTGAGAGACCCGAGGATTTTTAATCTTTCGGTGAAGAAACTTTTTCTGTTTTTTTCAATATTTTTGAATATTTTCGGGGGTAATTTCTTGTAAAATCCTGAAAATAGGGTAAAATAGTAATATTGATTTCCTTGGTATTTTTACACTAATTGATCCTTTTACCCGTTTGGGCCGTTTTATGAGTAATTTTGATGATTTTCTGAATAATTTAAATTCCGCGAATCAGAACGATGGGCCGGAAGAAAAAGAAGAAGCCAATTTTTTTGATTTGAATTTTGAGGGTTCCGCGGAGCCTCAAAACGCTGTACCGTCAGAAGAACCTGTGACTCCTGACGTTCCTGAGGAAGTCGTTGAAACCTCACTGGCTGAAACGGAGGCTTCGAACGATGAGCTTTTCAGTTTTGCTCAGGAAGATGAGACTGTTTCGGCGGAAGAGGCCCCGGCGGAAGGCTTTTTCAATTTTGGAGCCCCTGCAGAAGAACCCGTTCAGGACGCTGCTCCCGCAGAGGAAGCCCCGGCGGAAGGTCTTTTCAATTTTGGAGCCCCTGCAGAAGAACCCGTTCAGGACGCTGCTCCCGCAGAGGAAGCCCCGGCGGAAGGTCTTTTCAATTTTGGAACCCCTGCAGAGGAACCCGTTCAGGACGCTGCTCCTGAAGAAGAATTCGTTGAGGAAGTGGTCGAGGAAACGGAGGAAGAAGTTTCAGATGAAGCGTCTGCTTTCGATTTTGGAGGGTTTGCTGCGGCTGAGACTTCCACGTCAGAAAATGCGGAACCTTCTGAAATGAATTTTGCCGCCCCGTCTGAGGAAGGGATTCAGGCGTCAGAAGAAAACGCGACCGAAAACCCGGCGGAGAGTGCGGCGGCGGCAGCTGAAGCCCCGAAACCGGTCAAACGAATTGTTCGCCGGGCGAAGCCAAAGAAAAAGCATACGGTCGTTGGTGAGTTGATCAAAATTGTGCTTGGGGCTTTGATGGCTTTCCCGCTCGCGCATTACATCGTTTGGGGATCATATCTTGCCTTTGGTAAACCGGCCCCCGGCGGGTTGTATAAGTTCCCGACACCGTTTATTCAGGCGAGTTACAAGTACGCGAAAAATTTCCCGAATATCCCGGTGGAAGTCTGGAAATATACGATGCTCGGCTTCGATGCGGAACGCGATCTTGCCCCTGATGAACCAGAAGTGATTCCGGTCGAAAATCCGCGTCAGGTCGCTCAAACGGCGGCTCCGGATCAGAAACCCGTGGAAGAAACGGCTGACGAGAGCGAAGAATTTGGCGAAGACGCTTTCAACGGTTTCGAGATGGACGAAGATGAAGTCAATTCGGCTGCCGCAGCCGCGACGAAGTTCGACTCCGCCAATATCCCTGAATTTGACGCGTCGATGATCAATCCGGAATGGGACCCGGCCAATCTTGAGGCCTTCCAGGATACGATGATGAAAATCAGTTTCCTGAAAAAAGGCGACGATTTTGAAAAAGTAGCGAAAGAAAAAATCGCTAAATTCGGCTCGCTGAAAGAAGCGAAAGAACTGAATAAAACCATGAAACCTTTGCTCAAGAAAGAAAATCATGGTAAAGGAGTTCTGGTTGTTGGGAAAATCGTCAAAACCAGCAAAATCAGCGGCAAAACGGTTATGACCGTAAAGCTTAAAGGCCTGGAAAAAGATGTGAAAATCATGGGGCCGGCTCCCAAAAACGGGAAAGGGAAGGAATTCATCTTCACGGGTGTGGTTTTCGACCCGACTCAGGACGAAGCAATCAACGCCAAAAACGTTTACATCTGGCGTGGAATTTTCAAGTCAGTTGATAAAAAGAAGAAAGAAAAAGAGGTGAAGGAAGCAGAACCAGCCGCTGAAGAACCCGCTCCGGCTGAAGAACCCGCTCCGGCAGAAGAACCTGCTCCGGCAGAAGAACCTGCTCCGGCAGAAGAACCTGCTCCGGCAGAAGAACCTGCTCCGGCAGAAGAACCCGCCCCGACCGAAGAACCCGCCCCGGCTGAGGAACCTGCTCCGGCGGAAGAACCTGCTCCGGCAGAAGAACCCGCTCCGGCAGAAGAACCTGCTCCGGCAGAAGAACCTGCTCCGGCTGAAGAACCCGCTCCGGCAGAAGAACCTGCTCCGACCGAAGAACCCGCTCCGGCTGAAGAACCTGCTCCGACCGAAGAACCTGCTCCGGCCGAAGAACCCGCCCCGGCCGAAGAACCTGCTCCGGCCGAAGAACCTGCTCCGGCAGAAGAACCCGCTCCGGCAGAAGAACCCGCTCCGGCTGAAGAACCCGCTCCGGCAGAAGAACCCGCTCCGGCTGAAGAACCTGCCCCGGCTGAAGAACCTGCCCCGGCCGAAGAACCTGCCCCGGCTGAGGAAGAAGCTGTGGAGCCGGAAGCACCTAAACCAGAAATAGACAATCCCGCCCCACTTGAATGAGCGAATTTTGGGAGCGTGGCGAAGAGTCACGCTTCTTTTTTGTCTAGTGGTCTGTTTTTTCAGGTTTTGGCAAAATTTTGATTTCGGAACCGTATCTGGTTTCAGGATCGACCAACGTGGGGGACTGAATTGGTTGAAGCTGGGCTAACGCGGTTTGGATTTCGGTGTTTTCCGGATCTTTTTGATAAGCGATCGTCAAAAGGCGTCGGGCGTCTGTTGAACGATTCAGTTCTGCCAGCGCTTTGCTCTCACACAAAAGCATCTCCGCAGAAGCGTCTTCTGCTAAACCTTTGAGACGTGCGTTTTGTGCCGTTTCCAGGGCTCGCTGTGGTTTCCCGATCCTCAAGTAGATACTCGCGATTTTTAATTGTATTTTAGAATCTTCCGGTGCGTAAAAAGCCGCTTGATGATACGATGCCAGTGCGTCTTCGTTTCTGGCTTGTTTTTCATAAATTTCTCCCTGCAGGACCCATGTGGCGGAAAGAGAGTCGTTAAACCGAAACGAGGTGGAGACCCATTTTTGCGCGTCCTGAAAATTCCCCTGGTCAAAATACATTTGAGCCAGCCGGGTTACATGTTCCGGAGCGGCTTCGACACTTGCCGCGACACGTTCCATTTCAGCCGTGGCTTCTTTTTGCTTTCCTTTCTTCCAAAGAATCTCGGCCATCATGACGCGCGCTTCGGTATTTGCGGGATTGGAATCAAGCGCCTCACTTAGCTGGACCTCTGCGTCTTCCTCATTATTCTGTTCGAGCGATCTGGCTGCTTGCTGAACGTATTGCCGGCTGGCAAGTGTTCCCGCGGAAGTCACATGGGTTCGATTCCAGACCCTGCACCCGGTCATGGTAACGAAAAGCAGACCCAGAACCACAAGGTTCCAGTGATGGAAACGGGGGAAAATACGCATCGCAGGAGGGGGATGATGGCCCCATAAAAATTAATGGAATAAATCAGTATAGAGTACCAAAAAACGTTTTTTTTGACCAGAGCAATTTTGACAGAAAACCCTGAAATTTAAAAATTGTGAAAAAAACGTCATGTACCCCCTTGCATTTATTGAGATTTGTGCTATACTTATTTTATCATTGAGAAATGATTTATAGTTCGCGGGGTAGAGCAGCTGGTAGCTTGCGAGGCTCATAACCTCGAGGTCGCAGGTTCGAATCCTGTCCCCGCCATTAAAAAACTCCCTCTCTTTTTTGAAGATTGGGAGTTTTTTTGTGTTTAACTTTTTCCGGGACGTTTTAATCTGAGAGTGGGCGGGTATTTTCTAAAATCTTTCTGGCCGCTTCCTCACCTGAGTGAATGCAGTGCGGTAAACCCACGGCAGTCAGGAAATTCCCCGCCACGGCAAGTGTAGGAAAAGCCTCAAGCTCTTTTTTCAGCTCAGCGATCCGTTCCAGATGGCCGAGATGCAGCTGCGGCATCGCATCGGCCCAGCGCGAGGTTGAGACCATCAGGGGGGTTCCCGTGATTTTCAGGCACTCGGCCGCCTTTTCCAGCAAAACCTTTTCGACTTCCTTTTCCGGAAGCGTCACCATTTCGGGATTTCGTGCGCCGCCGCTGAAAATGCGCAAAAGGACCGTCCCTTCCGGCGCCCGGTGCGGGTACTTCTCGTTGCTGAAACTAAGGGCTAAAATCGGATTGTGTTCGGCTGCAGGAACCACTACGCCCATCCCGTCGAGAGGGTGACCAACGTCTTCGCGCCGAAACGCTGCCGTCACGACGACCGTCCCGGTGTGCTCGATGCCACCCAAAAGTTCTGCCATTCGGTCAAAATTGGCCGTTTGAACGATTTTGCTCATGGCGTGGGATTCCGTCGCGAGGATCACCGCGTCAAATTCAGTCGTTTGTGCCTTATCTTCCGGCGCGTCGTTTTCCCGCCACGTGATGTTCCATTTACCACTGGGAAGCAGCTCAAGGCAGGTGACTTGTGCGTCGAGGTGGATCCCCTGCGGGTCGAGACGGTCCTGGATCCGGTCCACGATGCGGCTCAAGCCTCCTTTGACGGTCACGAAGAGATTGTAGCGCGGGCCGCTTTGTACCGTTTCCTGAACGGTCCTTTTTTCTGCTCGGGCTTTTTTGCGGGCTTCGGCCTGATTGGCGCGCATGGCACGGATAAGAGAGCCGTATTTTTTCTCCATTTCGCGGAAACGGGGCAGGGTGGCCATGAGGGAAAGCTTTTTCATATCGGCCGCATAGACGCCGCTGACCAGAGGCTCGATCAGCCGCTCAAAGACCTGAGTTCCAAGCCGGCGGACGGCAAAATGTTCCATCGATTCATCTTCGTCGTCCTTGCGGCCGGGAATGATGTATTCCAGAGCGGCGCGCAGTTTACCGAGAGGCGAGAGCAGAGGCGTGACGGCCATCGGCCACCATTTTGTCGGGGCCACCATCATGAAACCGTCGGGGAGTTTACAGAGCCGGCCGCGCCAGAGGATGAACGTTTGCCTGTGGCGCGGCGTGGTGGTCACGACGTCGGGTTCAAGCCCCAGCCGACGACACAAATCAAGACCATAGGGGATCGTTGTGATGAAATTATCGACGCTCTGCTCGATCTCAAAACCGTCGATGAATTCGGTGTGCAGTACACCGCCGAGTCGATCCCGTTTTTCGAAGAGGGAGATCCGCGCGACCGGGCAGTTTTCCCGCAGATAAAACGCGGCGGAAAGACCGGAAATTCCCCCCCCCACGACGGCGATTCGGAGTGCGTTCGGCTGGTTTGGCATGAGTCGGTTCCTGATGATGAGAAAAAATAAATTCGTATATTCACGCCAATTATACCCGAAAATGAAACCTTTCCCAGTGGGGGGGACGAAATTTTGAGGGAAAAAGAGGAGATGGGGTTGAAATTTTGAGGGGTTTGTGGTAGAATCAAAACGAATAATGAAGAACGAACAACGAATAATGAAAGGCGGTAATGGGGGCCGAAGGCCGGAATTACGCGCCAGGTTAATTTCCATTTTATGTCCGACGAACTTTCCTTTGAAGAACTGACTCAGGCCATTGTGAGGGCCATGAGAGGAAATTCCGCTCAGGAGTCCCAATCCCGCCAGGAACCGAAAAATCCGGCGGCAGAAGATTCTGTGGAGATTCCGGAGGAATTTCTTGGGGACGATTTCCCGGTCGGTGATCTGGACGAATTTCAGGAAGAAAACGAGCCGGACCTGGCGATGTACGACGAAGACGACCCGCAGGAGTCCGGATTTCGGTCGTTCACCGACGAGATCGACGACGACCAGATCGTTCCGGTGAGTCCCGAATCGATCCTGGAGGCGATGCTTTTTGTGGGGAATCCCTCCAACACTCCGATCGCGCCGGAAATTCTCTCCAATCTGATGCGCGGTGTTTCGGTGGACGAAATCTCTGGTCTGGTCGAAGAACTCAACGAGAAGTACGAAAAAGCCGGCGCGCCGTGGGAAATCGTCTGGTTCGAAGACGAGGGCGGCTACTTCATGCGCCTGCGCGAGTCGTTCGCGCCGCTGCGTGAAAATTTCTACGGGAAGATCCGTCAGGCGAAACTTTCGCAAGGGGCGATCGACGTCCTGGCGATCGTGGCGTACGAGCAGCCGGTCTCGCTCGATGAGATCAACCAGACGCGTGGAGCGTCCAGTGCCAATATTCTCGCAAACCTCGTAAAACGCCAGCTTCTGCGGACTCAGAAAATGCGGCAGGGGACCAAATTCGTGACGGTCTATTACACGACGGACCGCTTTCTCAAACTTTTTGAGCTGGAATCCATCAGTGACCTTCCCCAGAGCGAAGACCTGGACCGGGAGTAGGTCCAAATTATGAATTATGAATTTTGAATTATGAATTAGGGAGGAGGATCGCAAGGCGGCTGGAAAACAAACCTCAAATTAATCCCGGAGTCCCCCTTTATTTTACTGCTCTTTCGGGTATAATAAGATTCTAATTCATAATTCATAATTCATAATTAATTTCGTGTTTCGTTTTCAGGTTGGTCCATTTACGTATCAGATCGAGTCGAAAATCCCCTGCGTGGTGGAGTCGGTGGAGCGTATGTACACGGACTACCCGCGGCTGACGGCAGAGGACTGGATCGATTTTCATGTTCGCGTCGTGCCGGAAGGGGGGCCGCTCAAGCGTCTTTTGAAGCCCCAAGCCCGGCTTTTCCTTGATAATTCGGAGCCGTTCGGGGTCTTTAACCAGAATCAGGCCGGCGCCATTCTGGAGTGGGGGATGAACTGGTGCGTCTGGCTGAACGTGAACCACTGGATCGTTTTTCACGCGGCCATGCTCGAGCGAAACGGCCGGGGGCTGATCCTTGCCGCGGATTCTGGCGACGGGAAAAGCACTCTGGCGGCGGCTCTGGCGTTTTCGGGCTGGAGGCTCCTCTCCGACGAACTGACGCTCATCGACCCGGAAGATCAGGTGGAAATCAAACCCGGGGCCCCGCCCATCGCGCGGATGGTCCCGATCCCGAGGCCCATTTGCCTGAAAAACTCGTCGATCGACGCGCTGCAGGCGTTTCGGCCGGATCTGACGTACTCGCTGGTTTATCCGGAAACGACAAAAGGGCGCGTGACGCACGTCAAGCCCCTGAAAGACGCGGTGGACCGGATGCTCGAACGCCCCGCGCCGCGCTGGATCGTTTTCCCGAAATACGTTCCGGGAAGCGAGCCGAAATGGACGCCGTGGGAGAAAGCGGAAGCGTTCAACAAGTTCGGCGGCCACGGGCGCGGGTACTCGATGCTTGGTCAGAAAGGTTTCGAGACGGTCGCGAACATCATCCACCACTGCGACTGCTGGAAGTTCGAGTACTCCCGGCTGGAAGACGCGGTGCGGGAGTTTGAAACTCTTCAAATTGATTAAAATATTTAAACATTAAAATTTTATGCTTGCAAATCGAATCTTTCCGTGCCTGGACGTTCATTGCGGCCGGGTCGTCAAAGGGACCCACTTTTTGAACCTCCGCGACGCCGGCGACCCGGTCGAAGTCGCGAAACGGTACGAAGCCGCCGGGGCCGACGAGCTGGTTTTTCTCGACATTACGGCCAGCTACGAAGAACGCGGGATCATGATCGACGTCGTGCGCCGCACCACGCAGGAGTGCTTCATGCCCGTCACGGTCGGCGGGGGGATCCGGACCATTGAGGACATTCGCGCGCTTCTGAACGCCGGGAGCGATAAAGTCTCGATCAACTCGACGGCCGTGAAAAACCCGGACCTGATCCACGAGGCGGCGCGGAGGTTCGGCTCGCAGTGCATAACGGTGAACATCGACCCCAAACGTGTAAAACGCCCGGAAGGAAGCGAATTC
>JAFTCU010000331.1 GCA_017454585.1 Thermoguttaceae bacterium
GCCAGCGTCAGTCCTACGCCCACTTCGTGAAGGCCGACCCGAACGGAAAATTCTCGCTCTGCTGCGACCTGGGCGGCGACCAGATTTTCAGTTTTTACTACGACGAAGCCGAAAAAGTCTGGAAGCCGAACGCGGACTACCCGGTGACGCACAGCGCGTCGGGCGCCGGGCCGCGCCACTTGGCTTTCGCCCCGAACGGGAAGTACGTGTACGTCCTGAACGAGCTTTCCTGCACGCTGGACGCTTTCGCCTACGATGAGGAAACGGGCGCGCTGACGCTCGTCGAATCGGCCCCGACGCTCCCGCAGGGTTTCCGCGGCGACAATAAGGCGGCGGCGATCGACATTTCCAAGGACGGACGGTTCCTGTACGTCACGAACCGCGGCGCGAATCTCATCACGGTCTTCGCGCTGGACTCGGAGCCGATCAATGGCGAGAAAATGCAGGCGGGCGTGGTGCTGAATCCCGTCCAGTACGTCCCCTCCGGCGGAGATTTCCCCCGTTTTGCGGGCTTGGACCCGACCGGAACGATTTTCCTCGCGTGCAACAAAAAAACGCATAATGTGAACGTCTTCCGCGTGGACCAGGCGACCGGGAAGCTGACCCTGACCGGTACGACCCAGATCGCGTGGTGCACGTGCATTGCGTATTAATTTCGGAGTGCGGTGATACAGCGCGCAGCGCATTCACCGCTTTCCCTTGCGGCAATACGGCCTCGAAGAGGCGTTTGCCGCTGAAGTGAGCGGGTCTTTCCGCACGGGAAAGTTCCTTTTCATCGTCAAGCCTTTTGATCGCTAAAGTGAAAGCGGCAAAGGAAGCCTTCGGCTTCTGTATTGCCGCACTCCAAATCATGCCCGGTTCCTTTTTCATCGCCGCTTTCATTTTCATAGTTGGAATGGCCGCCAGCTTCTTCTTCAGCGGCACGGAGATCGGATACTACCGGGTTTCGCGGGCCAAGCTGGTTTTGGACTCGCTGCTGGGCTGCTGGCGCTCCCGTTTTCTCCTTTGGCTGACGAACCACCCGCCGGTTTTCATTTCGACCGTCCTGCTGGGGAACAATCTCGCGAATTACGGCGTCTCGCTGGGGTCTGTGCTTCTTTTTCAGTACTTTTTCCCGGACTCATCGGCAGCGCTCCTTTCAACGGTAGTGGCCACGCCGTTCGTTTTCATTTACGGGGAGCTCCTTCCGAAAAGCGTTTTCCTCCAGGCCCCGACGCGCCTGATGCGCCAGGTGATGCCGGTTTACGGCGTACTCGTTCCTCTTTTTATGCCGGTGAGTCTTCTTTTGAGTTGGGTGAATCGCCTTTTGACGAGGCTTTTAGGAGAGTCCTCGCGGACATACGCGCTGCAAATGACCGACTCGGAACTGCAGGCTATCCTCGGTGAGGGGAAAAATGCGGGGATCCTTCAAAAATCCCAGCAGGCGATCGCGGAGAAAATCTTCAAATTCCGCTCTGTGGCGGTTGGAACGCTTATGCTTTCACTGAAGCTGTTTCCGGTAGTCAATGAGAAAATGACCCGTCAGGAGATGATTCAGAAAGCCCGTCAGTCCCATTCAAGCTGGATTTTGGCACAAGATTCAAAGGCCACCGGTAAAACTTCCCGGCCGAGTGGGTTTTACTACTTTAGCGACTTGCTTTTAAGTCCTGAGGATGAACCGCTTCGGTGCAGGAAACTTTTGGAAATTCCCGCCTCGATTTCGTACCCGGAGGCGATGGGGCGGATGCTCACAGCCGACGTACCGTTTGCCGTGCTGATCACGGCACAGGGGGAGTACCTGGGGATCCTGCCCCGCGACGAATATTAGACTTTCAGAGAAACGTTTCGTTTTTTGTTCACTCGACTTTAAAAACCCGGAAGCCGGAGTCGATCCCAAGCGCCCCGAACTGCATGGCCGCGCGGCGGAGGCGCTCTTTTCCGATCTCGCTGATGTTCGCGTAGCCGGCCTGAGCCGCGTGCGTTTTTTCTCCGCAGGGTTCCGCGCACTGCACGAGGATGAATTTCCGCCGGCCGTCATCCTCGGCGTTGAGTTTCATCACGGCGTTCCCGGTCGTCGCGGAGCCGGAGAAGAAATCCAAAATGATCCCGTCACGGATCGTGCGCCGAAAGAGCGTGACGAGCAGATCGAGCGGCTTCGCGTAGTCGAAGACCTTCACGTTCCCGAAAAGGCGTTTCAGTTCCTCGCTCCCGACCTTCGTGCTGAAAAGCCCCAGCGACGTCACGATCGGCTTGAACGGATTGGCGTACTCACTGAAAAACTCCTTCCGGGCCGGGAATTTGTCGTTTGAAGCTGGAAAAATGATCCGCCCCTCTTTCACCCACTGCGCCATTTTCTCCTCGGTGTATGGCGTCTCGAACGAAAAGACCATCCCGGTCTCGGGATTCGTAATGCTTCGGACCCGAAATCCCTGGCCGAAGCGCTGCAGGTACTGGCGTTTCCACGGGCCGCGCGGATCGTCATCGGGATTGGAGAAACCGTCGTGGACGTTTCGCGGGTCGCCGAGAAAGCGGAACTTTTGTGTCCGGGCGTACACCAGAATGTACTCGTGATTCGGGACGCACATGAGTTTCGGCGGGATCCCCTTTGCTTCCCGTTTCGTCTGCCAGACGAGCTGGGCGACAAAATTTTCCGGCCCGAAAACCTCGTCGCAGAGGAGCCGCAGGTACGCCGCCTCATGATCGTCGATGGAAATGCAGATCGCGCCGTCCTCCGCAAGCAGATTCCGAGCCAGGATCAGCCGGGGGAGCATCATGGAACACCAAGGAGCATGAAGTGGTTTCCCGGATGTTTTCCGTAAGATTTTCTCCTGATTTTTTTCAATCGTCTGAAACCGGTCACAGAAGATGAAATCGCGGCCCGTATTGTAGGGCGGATCGATGTAGATCAGACGGACTTTCCCGGCATGAGTTCCTTGCAGGAGGCGGAGGACCTCCAGATTATCGCTCTCAAAGTAAAGGTTTTCCGTCTCGTCCCAGTGGAAACTTTCTTCGGGGCAGGGTACAAGGCGGCGGGACGGTGGAAGAAACGCCTCTTTTAGGGCCTCGCGCTTTCCCGGCCAGGTAAATTCCAGTTTCTCTTCTGTTTCTGACGAGTTTTTCATTTTTCAGCGTCCTGCACTTTTCCGAAAACGATTTTGGGTTTCTGTTTCTTCTTTCTGATGATGTCGGCGTGGCTTTTATTGATGCAGGTGAGAAGATTCTTTGAAATGTACTCTTTACGGGTCAAACTGTGCGACTTGATGAAATTCAGCGTTTCAACCCAACCTTCTTCTTTAAGCATTCCGAACATTTTCCGGAATCCTTCTCCGTAAACCGGCGTTTCGTTGGTAAAACGGTTTTGAGTCAGCTGTGGGTTTCCATGAAGGGTGGAACAAATTCCCGCGATCGCCTCGCAGAATCCCTCCTCGATGATCGGGTCGTCGATGGAATAGCAGTATCCTCGCAGGAAATCGTGTGTCAGTTCGTGAACGATCGAGTCAAAAACCACGGCTCTGGGCGCTCCGCTGACCACCAGCATCCCCGAGTCGATCTCCTCCAGTTCGATCGTGAGGACTTTCTCGTCGGGGCTGAACTGGGACAAAACGCTCGAATTTGTGATGTGGACCGCCCCCACGTTTGGCGGAAGACTGGAAGAGGCTGTTCTGCGTTCGAATTCTTCCCGGGAAACGACTTCCATTTTAAGTGAGGGATTAACAGGAAAGTTGAAATTCTTCGCGAGCATTTCCTGCGCCTCTTTCAAAATCGGAATGGCCTCTTTGGTCGTGGTGATGATGGATTCCCGGCAGGACGCGCAAAGAGGTTCGCCGTTGACCATGGCTGTTTCTTTGTGGCTTCCGCAGTACGTGCAGCCCGGTTTTTGCATACACGTCGCACAGAAATAGATCTCTTTTCCCTGGAAGTCTTTGGTGATTTGGAATCGTGCGTTCTGCCCAATGCCGAGGATCGCTCCGCAGGATGCGCAGGAGTATTTTTTCCCGAGGCACGTCTCCGAACAAAATATTTCATCTTCGAGCTGGTAGTACTTTCCCTTGCAAGCCTTCCCGCAGATGGAACAGATATGCGACTCCGCCTGAAGCAGCGCGGCCGTGCAAAAGAGGAACAAACTCCCCAGAGCAAGTGCGTATTTCATTTCATTTGATCTCACGGAAATGGTCCTCCCCGTCTTGCACAAATGGTTTTGGTTGATTGGGCTGAATTCTGCTTAAAACGTCCTTGGACTCAGGCGAGTTCACCAAATCCTCGGCCTCCGGGTCCGGCTCCGGTTCCGGCTCCGGTTCAGGATTTTTGGTACGGATTTTCTCATAATTCGGCGTAATTCTGCGGCGGCTTTTTCCGCGGGAGCGTTCCACCGGTCGGGAAGGAAGCGGGTAAAACTTTTTTTCCGGTTCATCCCACGGAGGAATTTCACCCTCATCTTCGGACTCCTCCCGGAAAAGATCTTCGTCGGACTCATCCTCTTCATCTTCAAAATCATCATCCGTGTCATCCGGATCGTCGTCGAACTCATCGTCGAAATCTTCATCCGATTCGTCTTCAAACTCCTCGTCAGAGTCATCCCGATCGTCTTCAAACTCATCTTCCTGATCGTCCCAGTCGTCCTTGAAATCCTCCTCAGAGTCGTCCATTTCAGCTTCACTGGCCTCGATTTCCTTCATGGCGGCCTCGGCGCGGGCGCGTTCAATTTCGGCCTGGATCGCGCTGCCCTGTTCCTTTTCGAACTCGGCCTTCATCGCCTCCCAGTCCTCTTTTTTCAGGAGGACTTCGCGTGGCTTGGTGTAGCCCTTGAACGCTCCAACGATCCCGTCTTCTTCCATGTAGTCGATCAGACGGGCGGACCGGCCGTAACCGATCCCGAGCATACGCTGAAGGAGCGAGATGGACCCGCGGCCCTCGCTCACGATGATATCGATCGCCGAGGTGTAAAGTTCGTCGCGTTTGGCCCATTCGGCGAGTTTTCCGCCTCCACCTCCGCCAAGGTGCTGTTCGATTTCGTCTTCAAACTGTGGTTCACCCGTCGCGATGGCGGCGACGATGCGATAAATCTCGTCGTCGCTCAGGTACGTCCCTTGCGCGCGGATCAATGTGCTGGTTCCCGGCAGCAGGAACAGCATATCACCGTGGCCGAGAAGACGGTCCGCGCCGTTTTCGTCCAGAACGACGCGCGAGTCGGTTTTGCTCGAAACCAGGAAGGCGATTCGGGCGGGGAGGTTCGACTTGATGAGCGACGTAATGACCGAAACGATCGGTTTCTGCGTCGCGAGAATGAGGTGAATGCCGACGGCGCGGCTTTTCTGAGCCAGCCGGATGATGTGTGACTCCACGTCTTTCGGCGCGGTCATCATCAGGTCGGCCATTTCGTCCACCACGATCACGATGAATGGCATGGTCTCGGGCATGGTCTCGCCCGGCTGCGGTTTCACACGATGGACTTTCGTCGCGTGGTCCATTTTGTTGTAGTCCTTCATGTGCCGGACGCCCGCACGGGCCAGCCATCGGTAGCGGTCCTCCATCTTTTCCACAGCCCACGCCAGGATCGCCTCAGCCTTTTTCATGTCGGTGACGACCGGGTGCATGAGGTGCGGGATCTCGCGGTACTGGCTCATCTCGACCATCTTCGGGTCCACCATGAGCATACGAACGTCCTTCGGGCTGCGCGTCATGATGATCGATGCGATGATCGAGTTGAGACACACGCTTTTTCCCGTTCCGGTACGGCCCGCGATGAGCAGGTGCGGGAGCGTCGCCAGGTCGGCCATGAGCGGTTTCCCGGCTACGTCTTTCCCGAGAAAGACCGGAATACTCATTTTGTTGTACTTGCCCGCAAGCTGCTCCATGACCTCGCGCATACGGACGAGCTGCTTCTTCACGTTCGGGATTTCGATTCCGACCAGATTTTGTTTTCCAAGGAGCGGATAGACGATTCGAACATTGGAAACGCCCAGCTTCACGGCCAGATCGTCCGCAAGACTGGCGATTTTGCTGACACGAAGCCCCTGTTCCGGCTCGACCTGGTACTGGGTGATGGTGGGGCCGAGCTGGATTTCCCGAACGGTCACATTGAAACCAAACTCCTTGATGTAACGTTCCAGCAGGGTCGCGCGTTCCTTCGCTTCCGTCTCAAATTCCGAGTAGTCAAAATTCTCGGCCGGGTCCAGAAGGTCGAGCGAAGGAAATTCGTATTCCGGTTCATCGGCGGGATGCTGTTCCAAAAGCTCGATCCCTTCCCCGGCCGTGCCGGTAAGAAGCGTCGTGACGCCCGCGTTCAGTTCGCCTTTCGCGTCCTCCACGATTCCCGAGTCGATCGCGTCCGATTTGGCTTCCGAAAATCCACCCGTGGAGTCGGTCAGATTGACGGGTTCCGTTTCCGGGTGATGAATCGCCAGTTCGCGTGGTTTTTCCGAAATTGAGGCCGTAGTGGAATTATTAGCGGAACGGATTTTTCGGGGCTGTGTAACCGTTTCGTCAATTTCGTACCCGTCCACTGCTTCCATCCGTTTTGCCTGCCGCGCCCGCCGTTCGGCTTCAGTCAGTAGAGTCGGCGGCACCGTATCCGGGTCAGCGATTTCCAAGGCTTCTTTTTCCGAATGAACCCCCCAACCCGTACGTTCAGGAGCCGCTTTCTGCTCTTGATTCAACGGTACAGAATCGATGTCGTTCGGTACGACGCCGGGTTCCGTTCCGGAATCGTGCAACTTGTGTTTCAGGCTTTGCAGCGGATGGTGAAAAATGCGCTTCCAACCAGTACGCCCCCGAAAGAATCCGCGTGTTATCAGCAGGATCCTTCGGATGGATTTACGTGGGAGTTTCGAGAAAATTTGCCGTAAAACAAACGGAACGATAAAATCGCTGTATAGAAAGATCCCGACCAGCGCGAGGAACAAAATACCTAAAAAACCGCAAAAAACTCCTGCGAGACTGAAAAGGGAAGCCCACGCGACACCAACGACACCGCCGTGACCATAAATCAGGTTGGTCGAGTACGTCTCGGAAAATCCCGACGCTCCGTATAATGGGTTGTTAACGGAGAGATTATTGCAGAAAAAAAGCGTAATGAACGCACAAACCGCTATCTGGAGGAAACAGAAACCTGTAAACCGCAAAGCGTAATATTTAGCGTGAAGATCGAAAAGGTAACGAATCAGGTGGTAGGCTGCCGCGTAAACCGTGAAGTAAATTCCGTAACCGAAAAAAGCAAAGCACATAGCCGAAAACCGGGCACCGATCTCCCCGCACCAGTTCGTCACCGGTACGTTGGGCCAGATGTTCGTGTTGTACTGGTCCGCGGGGTTGAACGTAAGAATACTCAGCGCAAAGAAGACGAAAAGCCCCACTGCCGCAATTTTATAAACGATGGAAACGGAATGGTAAAATGTTCGGTACTTCATAAACCCCTTTTTCTTTTGTGAAAACCAAACTGATTAACGGATAATGAATAACGAATAACGAATAATGAGGAGAAAGACTTCCACCCCGATTCGTATTTCACCCGCTTGAGTCAAAATTCATTCTTTTCATTATTCGTTATTCGTTATTCATTCTTCATTCATTTTTTCGCCCAGGTCGATTCCATGATTATGTGGAAAACGTCCACATCACGCAGTTCTTTCAGAGGGAGAAAACGCGCATCGGAGGTCAAAAAAACCGTCTTCTGGGACCGGTCGCGGGCCGCCGCCCCGTGCGAGGCTTTCACCACGGTCGTGTCCAGCGAGATCGACCGTGTCGCAAAGTCCATGAACAATTCGCACGGGTCGTACCCCGGTTTCTGGTGAATGTCCACCCGCCGGGCGAAATCGGGCGCTTTCGCGTCGTCCAGCCACCAGTAATACGCCATCCAGCTCGTCGGTTCCGACATTAATATTACGTCGCCGGAACGTTCGTGGTTTAACCCGTACTTTTCGATGTCGGCCCCCACCAGAATCTCCGCCACGCCCTCCTTTTTCTCGAAAAGCTGTGCCACTTTCCGAATGGTTTCCGAGTCGTGATTCTTCACGTACACGTGCGCGAACTGGTGGTCGCAGTAGGCGAAAGCGTCACTTTCCCCCCAGTCGGGCAGCTCGCCGCGGAAAACGTCGTAATCCCGGGCGATCGAGCGGATCGGGCTGGGCGTGACCCCGTCCCCTTCCTTCACTTTCAGAAGCCCGGCTTCACGGAGCATCCGGTTCGGGAAAACGGTATGGTTCACGTCCGTCATGGCGTACTCGCCCGCAATGAACCACGTGATCTCATCCTCGTACGCCGCCTGGAATTTCGTGATCAGCGTGTCGAGCAGCGTGTTCAGCTCGCCGAGCATCGCGTCCACCTGCGGGGAGTCCACGCCAAATTTCTGCGGAGCGTAGTCCGGGTACGCGAGGTAAATGTAAAAGAATTCCGGCATTTCTTTCGCCGCCAGCCACGCCGCGGAGTTCACGACCCAGTTCGCAGAACTGATGTTCACCATCGGCCCCCAGTAATTATGCAGCGGGAAATGACCAAACTCGCCGAGCAGCTCGCGGTACAGATCGGGGTAGCGCGTCCAGCACCACAGATCCTCGGTTCCGTCCGGATTGTGGATCGGTTTGTGCGTGCAGACGTATTCCGCTTCACACTCGACGGCCTGAAGCGCAAACCAGACGGCTGACCGCGGTGTGTCGGGGTGGTGGTAGATCAGATCCCAAAGCTGCGCCTGCTGAACCGCCTCATTTGTGAAGGTCCACATGGTGAGCTTTTCCTTCTCGGGAGACCAGATCGCGTTCCCGATGATGCCGTGTTTGTTCGGCAAAAGGCCGGTCGTCAGATTAGCCTGGACCGGGCACGTGACGCACGGAAAGCTGGGCGTGAGTGTTGCCTGCGCCCCTTTCGGGAGCAATATCCGGTTCAGGGCCGGCAGTTTCTGGAGGTCTTTCTCACGAAGTGCAGGAATGGACAAAAAAACGATGTTCCTCATCATGGCTTGGGTCCTTCTGGATTAAAACAAGACGAATTTCTCTTATTTTATCACACAGAGAAAAACGTGCAAGGGGGGATTTTCCTCATTTTAAGTCAAGTTACTGGGACGAAGTTACAAGCGTCGTTCACGTAAGAGTCAGGCCCCCGTCTTGACAAAGTATCTGACTTGGTTTATAATAAAAGAAATTCAGGATTAATATCGTTATTCCTTTCCCCCTTTCCTCCATTCCTCACAGGTTTTAATCATGAAACGCCGACAATTTCTTGAAACGACGCTGGCCACCCTGACCGCTGCGCCGCTTTTAGCCTCTCAGGAGTTTTCGACCGATCCGGTCGCGAAAGTCCAACTCACGCCGGAAATTTCCTCCTCCCGCATCGGTTTTGGAACTGGTGTGCACGGCGGCGGACGCCAGTGCAATTTGACCCGCATGGACCACGATTTCGCTGTCGATCTGTTACGCTACGCCTATGACTGCGGCATTCGGTTCTTCGACATGGCAGACATGTACGGGACGCACGCCCTTGTGGCGGAGGCCCTTGAGGGAAAACCGCGGGATTCTTACGTCCTGAGCACCAAAATCTGGCATCAGCGCGGCGGACTTCCCGAGCCGGAACGCCTCTCGGCTGAGGAGCTGATTCCGCGTTTCCTGAAGGAACTGAAAACCGACTACATTGACGTGGTTCAGCTCCACTGCCTGAGAAACAGCGAATGGGTCAAGGAGCATGAAATGCAGTTTGAACCGATGGAGCGGCTTAAGAAGAAGGGCCTCATCCGCGCCCACGGCGTTTCGTGCCACGGCCACGACGCGGCGCAAATTGCCGCCGTTCATCCGTGGGTGGACGTCATGCACATCCGGATCAATCCCGAGAATAAAGTCATGAGCGCGACGTGGGACGAAACCCTTCCGGTGATCAAGAAGGCCAAGGAAAACGGGAAGGGCGTGATCATGATGAAAGTCCTGGGCGAGGGCAGGATCGACACGCCGGAAGCCCGTCGGGCGTCCACGTTTGCCGTGACCCAGAAATCTGGCGGCGACGTGATGATCGTCGGCTTCGAAAAACGCCAGCACATCGACGAGTTCCTGACCAACGTCGGAGACGCGCTGAAAGAAATGGCGCACTGAAAGAAAACGCCCAAGCCCGTTTCATTTCAACCCTTTTATTTAAACACGGATTTTCGCGGATTAAAAGGATTTTCACGGATTTTTCTTAAATGGATTTCAAGGTTTTACGGGAGTTTTAGTGAAAATAAAACGAAATCCTTTTAATCTTTTTAATCCGTGAAAATCCGTGTTTAAATAAAAGTTGGAAGCGGGAAGGGCATGGTGTTTAAATTGGCTGGTCCCGATCTGCCCAGTTTGCAGGGGGTTTTCTATTTCCACTTCTCGACCCACCAGCGCGCTTTGTAGATTTTCGCGTCTTTGAGCGTTCCGACGGGAGTGAGCGTCTGGTTGAAGAACGGGATGCGGTCGGACCAGTAGTCCATCGTCGGCGCCTGAATGATCAGCGTCCCTTCGGGCGACTGCGAAACGCTCTTGATGCAGCGCATCGCCGGCGGGGTCGCGTCTTTCGGGAGGAGCGCGGTGAATTCCTTCTTTTCGATGTCAAACACGCCAATGCCGGCCCCGGTCACGAAAAGCGCCCTCTGATTCGGCACCGGGTACAGATCGTGCCCGCCCGCTGCGGGGGTCCCGGCGACCGGGATCGAAAACTCTTTCGTAAGCTGTGGGTCTTTTTTGTTGAAATTGTATTTGTAGCCGGCGAGTTCCGTGTAACCCAGGACCCACAAAATCTGGAGCTCCTCATCCCAGACGCAGCCGTGCCCGCCAATGGTGGGGTACTGCCTGCCTCTCGGGTTCGGCTCCAGCCGCGAGTCGGCGTTGATCGCGTCATTCCCTTCCGGAACGGGCCAGACGGTAAACAGTCCGCCGCTGGAGATCGAGACGATGTTTCCGTCCGGCAGAAGCTCGATGGAGTGCGGATTCCCCTCAATGTGCGCGTAGAAAAGGCACGCTTTGTCCGCCAGCCGGATCAGGGCGATGCCGCCGCCCGAGGCCGTCATGAGGAGGTGCGACGTGCCCCGCGTCGGCTTGCATTCGTCCGGATGGCGGAACCACTTATAATGCTCGGGCTTGATCTGAGGCGACATTTCGGGAGACCACTCCCAAACGACTGATTCGGGCTGGTTCCAGTCGGTACAGGGTTTCAGAATGAGGATCTTGTGCCGGAACTGCTCGCAAACGACCACGTTCGCGCTGAACGGCCCGGCCGGCACCGCGTCGGACTGGATCTGGGCGTGCATTTTGGCCAGCGCGTCGGCGAGATTTTCCGCCTGCGCGGTGAGGGAAAACGCGCAAAGGGCTAAAAGAATGAACTGAAAGGAAAGGAAGGAAACGAAATTTTTCATGGTTGAATCCTTTGGGAAAAATCAAAATCAAAAGGCTCCCCTGAAAGGGGGGCTGCCGAGCGCAGCGAGGCTTGGGGGTTCTGAAAATGTGCCGGATTTTTGCCGGTTCAGGAACCCCTCCGGCCCTTCGGGCCACCTCCCCTTTCAGGGGAGGCAAATTTGATAGCGTTTCACTCCAAAATACCCGATTTCCCCTTCGCCGTCAAGTCCCCCCCTTGACGTTTCAGAGGCTGGTCCTTAAAATGAAGGAAAAACGTCAACCCTCCCCCTTTGCAAACTCTCACGACCATGAAACACTTCACCCCCCTTTTTTTCGCCGTGCTTTTTGCTCTTTCCTTTTGCCCAGTTTTTGAAACGGACGCGCAGACGATCGACCCGCTGGAAACCCGCTGGACGTTCGGGAATCACGAGCCGATCCCGATGTACCGCCGGATCGGGCGGCGCAGTACGGGCGGGATCGAGGGAAGCGCGCAGTGGCTCGCCGACTGGCACCACTGGTACGACTCGGAAGCCTGCCCGGCCCAGATGGAAGCCCTCGGGCTGAATATGATCCACTCCCGCTTTTACAAGGGGTTGGGCTGGGCGTACGAATCGCGGGACTTGCCGAACGTGCAGAAATTCGTCGCCAACTGCCACAAACACCACGTCCGTGTGCTGGCGTACATCCAGTACATGACGCTCTACTATGAGGTGATGAAAGACGAGATCCCCGACCTGGAGACGTGGGCCGCCATCGACGAAAACGGGCAAAA
>JAFTCU010000332.1 GCA_017454585.1 Thermoguttaceae bacterium
CATGTACCAGATCAACACGCGCGCCATGACGCCCGAAGGGACCGTGGCGGCCATCCGCGAGAAACTCCCGATCCTGAAAGACGCCGGCGTCACGGTGATCTACTTCTGCCCGCTCTTCACGATGGACGACGATATGCGGCAGGAATTCTGGTCGCCGCGTCAGGTCCAGTCCAAGCTCGGAAACCCGAAGAACCCGTACCGGATGAACGACTACGACAAAATCGACCCGGAATACGGCACCGAGGCGGACGTTCGCGCGTTCGTCGATGAGGCGCACCGTCAGGGGTTCCACGTCATGTACGACCTGGTTTATCTCCACTGCGGGCCGGAGGCGACGCTGGTGAAGACGCACCCCGAGTACTTCCGGCGGAACGCGGACGGCTCGATCCACCTCACGCGCTGGAAATTCCCGGAGTTCGACTTCACGAAACCGGAGGTCCGCGAGTACTTTTACGGGAACATGGAGTTCCTCGTTCGGACGTTTGACGTGGATGGATTCCGCATGGACGTGGCGGACGGGATCCCGCTCGACTTCTGGGAAGAGGCGCGCCGCCGCGTCGATAAAGTGAAACCGGACTGCTGCTTCTTCGCCGAGGGAACGCGCCTGCAGGACCAGCTTTTCGCCTTCGATCTGAACTACGGCTTCCCGTTCAACGGCGCCCTGCGCGGTGTGTTCGACCACAACAAATCGGCCAAAACGCTGCGTGATTGCGTCGAGAAAATGACCGCCCAGCGTCCGAAGGGGGTGCGCATCGTGCACTACCTCGATAATCACGACATTTCCAACGACGACTGGTACAATCGCCAGGACAAACGCTGGACGAATGCCGGGGTGGACGCGGCGTTGGCGCTGATTTTCACGCTCGACGGTGTGCCGATGCTCTACTGCGGCGAGGAGATCGCCGACATTTCGCGCCATTCCCTCTACGGAAGCACGAAGTACGGGAACTGCGTGATCGACTGGTCGAAGCTCCCGACCGAGGCGGCTCAGAACCGGCTCCACTTCGTCTCGGCCCTCTCGACGCTGCGCCGCGGCGACCCCATTTTCTCGCGCGGAACGGTCGAGTGGGTGGAAAACTCCGCGCCGGAATCGGTCCTTTCGGTCTACCGCGTGCTGGACGGCCGCAAGGTCCTGGTCGTGCTCAACATGAAAAAGGTCCCGGTGACCTTTACGCTTGAAAACGCCCCGGCCCCGGCCAAGTTCCGCCTCGAACGCGGCGCCGTAATCAAAGACGGCACGTGGACGCTCGATGCTTTCGGCTTTGCCGTGGAATGAATTTTAGTATGGAGTGCGGCAATACAGAAGCCGAAGGCTTCATTTGCCGCTTTCACTTAGCGACCTCAAAATATGGCGGTGAAAAATGGTTTTCACGTGAGAAACGTCCAGAGTACTTCAGCGGCAAATGCCTCTTCGAGGCTGTATTGCCGCAAGAGAAAGCGGTGAATGTCGCTTGCGCGACTGTATCACCGCACTCCACACTCCTAACTTTTTTCCCGATGATTATGAAAAAATCAATTTTAGCGTTTTGCCTTTTCCTGGTTCCGTTCACGCTGTACGCGGCGGAGCGGAACGACCCGAACGCCTACACGGGCACGGACTCCGAACGCATCGCGCAGGCGGTCGCGGCCTCGGCGGAGACCGGCGGCGTGGTGCGGATCCCCGCCCGAATTCCCGACGCGGCCTCTGACCGGACGTTCTGGCTGATCGACTCGGCGATCCTGCTCCCGGCCAACACGACGTTGATCCTGGAGAACTGCACCATCAAACTTTCCGACGCCTCTCGCGACAATTTCATCCGCTCGGCCAACTGTGGCCTGGGGATCTCGCACATCGAGCCGATCGAGAACGTCCACGTCATTGGCTTGGGTCACGCGGAGCTGGTCGGCGCAGACCACCCGCGGGCCACGGGCGACTCGGCTAAAACACTGGGCGTGCGGACCTACGGGACCGACGCGGGCAAAGAGGGCGAGTCCCAGCTCGGCGACTGGCGCAACATCGGCGTGCTTTTCGCGTACGTGGAGCATTTCTCGGTGCGCGGAGTGACGATCCGGAACCCGCACTGCTGGGCGATGTCGTTCGAGCGGTGCGCCTTCGGCCAGATCCGTGAAATTACGTTTCTCGCCGAGGAAAACCGCCAGATCGACGGCGAGCGCGTCCGGATTTTAAACCAGGACGGTCTGGACCTTCGGAAAGGCTGCCACGACATCGTGATCGATACGATCCAGGGCTGCACCGGCGACGATACGGTCGCGCTGACCGCCATCGGGACCGGGATCCGCCCGGACGGGTTGATCGCCAGAACGGAGGTCAGCGGGAACCGCTCCGACGGGCGTGAAAACGATATATGGAACGTCACGGTCCGAAACGTTATGAGCCACTCGACCGGCGGGCACCAGATCGTGCGTCTGCTCAACGCCAGCGGCATCCGGATCCATCACGTGACGGTGGACGGCGTGGTCGATACTTCGCCCGAGGACGGGATCCGGGACCGCGCGACGATCCGGATCGGCGACTCGAACCCGGCGTGGGGCGGTGTGACGCCTTTGGGCGATACGTACGGGATCATCGTGACGAACGTGATCTCACGCTCCAAGGCGGCGGTTTTGATTGCAGGGTCTCTCACGGATTCCATCATTTCGAACATTCTGAACCTGAACCCGGACTGCGAGGCCGTGACCTGCGAGTCGGGCAAAGAAAACGTGAAGAACGTCCAGGTTCCCTGAAAACTACCATCGACGCTTTATTGAGTTGAACCAGAAGATGAATTTTTGCACCCGAAGAGAATGGCTTCTCCTGATGGGCTGGCTTTTGCTGACCCGACTGGTTTTGAACGTTTTTGTGCCTCTGATGGACCCTTCCGAGGCGCGGTACAGCGTGATCGCGCGGAATATGGCAGTTTCGGGGAACTATCTGGAGCCGCAGTTCATCCATGACGGCGTGTTTCAGAATTACGAGGGGAAACCTGCGCTGGTTTTTCAGCTTGGGGCGCTTTCCTGCAAAATCTTCGGGCTGGACCCGTTTGCCGTGCGTTTCCCGGCTTTTCTCTCGGGAATTTTTATCGTCGGAATGGTTTACTGGTCGGTTCGGTATCTGCGAGACGTTCAGACCGCGCGGATGGCCTCCCTTTTATGTGCCGTTTCGTTCATCTTTTATCTTTATTGCGGCCTGATGATGATCGACCTGGCGCTCGCTGCGTGTGTCACGGCGGCGGTTCTGGCGTACGTGTTTTTCTGCTCGGAGCTTCAGCCCGGTCGGCGGAAGAAAGCGTTCAGCGTCGTTTTTTTCGCGGCTCTTGGTGTCGGAATGGTCGTAAAAGGCCCCGTCGCTCTGGTGATGGCGGGTTTTCCCGTCTTTCTGTTTGTGCTCATTAACGGCCGGTGGAAAGAACTCCGGGAGCACGCCTGGCTCGTTGGGACGCTCGTTTTTCTTCTGCTCGCGGTCCCGTGGTACTGGCTCATGACGATGAAGAATCCCGACTTTCTGGAATATTTTTTCCTTCACGAAAATCTGGGACGGTTTTTGTATCAGAATTACGGTGACCGTTTCGGAGCGGGGCGCGAAACGTTTCGCGGCATGGCGGTTCTGTGGTTTTGCGCAGTGAACCTTCCGCTGCTGTTTTTCCTGCCGTTGATCAAGCCATTTCGTCAAAAGTTTTTTGCCGGGAAGCTCTTTTCGGACCCGCTTACCGGGCTGAGTCTCCTGACGGCGCTGGGGGTCACGTTTTTCTGGAGTCTGACGAGCCGGTCCCTGCTTTATTACCTGCTTCCGACGATCCCGTTTACGGCCATTTTCATGGCGGTGCGTCATTCGGACGGGGGTCTTTTGGAGAATCCAAAACTCGTGAGTGGACTGCGTTGGGGCGTTCGGCTGGCCGCGATCCTTTTGCCGGTTTTGATGGTCGCCGCGGTTTGGTTCGGTGTCAACCAGACGGACAAAATGCCCACTCATCTGTACGAGAATGAGAAAATGCAATACCTGGGGCCGCAGTGCGTCTATTTCGCGTGTGTTACGCCGTACTCAGCCGATTTTTACCTCGCGGACCGTGTGGTGGCGCATCCCTGGGAGTCGCTGGAAGAAAGCCTCGAAAAAAGCCGCGGAAAGGTTCTGTGTGTTTCGGACTTTGAACAGGAAAAATACGGCAAAGAGATTCCGCGGGAATTGTGGTTTCAGTGCGGCCGTTGGAAGGTGTATCGGCCACAATGACTCCTTTGGACAAACGGACATATTGACAAAAAGTATATGTTTTTGTCCGTTTGTCATTTTGTCAAAAACCTCCGGATCCACAAAACCTGCGTTCCGTGAAGCGTCAAACACGCATCACGAGTTACGAATTCCAAATTATTTTTCTCCCGTGTTTTCCAGTCTCAAACGCCTCTTAAACCGAGCATTTCCTAAGAAAAAACTTGACAAAATGGCTCCTGGCCGTATAATAGAGTCATCGTGATTTAAGAAATCATCCGTTCTGAATCATACATTAATTAATTGGATCTATTAATTAATTTATTCTCAAAGATTTCTTTAACCCAGAAAGGACATTTATTCTATGACGCCTTATGGCATGTTCGACAACGATGAGGATCTGCGCAGGCAGGATGACGAAGAAGAAGAGCGTTTGCTTCAGAAACACCGTGAAGAGTTGATCCGTGAAAGGGCTTTGACCCCGTTTACTTTCAGTCAGATGGAAAATTTTGAACTCCCTGAACCCGACATCCTGATCGACCCCATTCTCAGAAGCGGCGAATCGATGATCATTTCAGCCCGAGCAGGAGTGGGTAAAACATTCCTCAGCCTCATGATGGCGAAAGCCCTCACCGAAGGAGTGAAACTCTTTGGACGCTGGGACGTTCCGAAGTTCCGCAAGGTGCTTTACCTCGACGGTGAAATGGGCATCATCGCCATGCGCCAAAGGATGAACGACCTGGGGATTTTCAGCCCCAAGTTCCAGCTCATCCCCTGCGACTGGCCGCCCGAGCGTATCTCCCTGAACCTCTTCAACGCCGATGACCAGTTCCTCGTCGAAAACGCCATTCAAACCCACAAACCCGACGTCCTGTTCCTCGATAATTTATCCACCCTTTACAAAGTCGATCGAACCAATCAGATGGAATCCTGGATCGTCATGCAGACCTTCATCCTGCGGGTCCGAAGCCGCGGCGTGGCGGTCGTTCTCGTGGACCATAACGGCAAGATCGAGGGAAACGGCCCGAGAGGAACCTCCGCCAAAAGCGACATCATGCACACCATCATCGAGCTGCGCAGACCCTTCGACTATACCGAGGACCAGGGAGCGCGATTTGTTATGACCTTCACCAAGCACCGCTCTTTCTGCGGAGAACACGCCAAAACCGTTGAGGCGTGGCTCAAGGATAATGAATGGAAAATCACCGTAGGTGAAAACACCATAAAGACACAGATCCCCCAAAAAGACCGGCGGAGAGAGAGGAAAGAAATGTTTGCCGATCTGTTCCAGCGCGGAATGAACCACGTCGCCGCTTACAACTACTGGAAGGTGGAACACCCGGAGGATCCGGTCAGTGAACGAACCTTTCGAAGATACTACAACGAATGGCGCCTCAACAAAAAAATGGAACAGGCAATGATCGGGCTGGAGGAATAAAATCGTGAGAGGAGCCTCCCCTGCTCCATTGGACATTTTGACAAAAGGACAAAAACATATACTTTTTGTCAGTCTGTCCCTTTGTCCAAAGTCAAACTTTTAAAATTTTTGTCTTTTTTTCGCAATTTCAGATTTTTTTGGTTGTAATTTACAAAGTCTTGTGTACAATTTGATTTAATGAGTTTTAAGAGGTGTTGGTTTTGATGAGCCCAAGCCTGTACCCGGGATTTTTAACCCTAACATAAAGACTTTTCAAATGAATCGTTTTATCGCCAAATTCGTCGCTTCGTTCGCAATGGTTTTCGCGGCTTCGGCCCTTTTTGCCGGCACGGTCGAAAAAACTTTCATGACCAATCAGACCGCTCAGAAGCAGCTCGGCGACCTCTCGATGTACAAGATCGTCGCGACCAGGGCCAGCCTGCCCCGGAACGGGGACACCACCGTCGGCACTCACAACTGGTACGACTACGCCAACTTGACCGACTTTGCCAACGGCGGAAAATCCGCGATCTTTTACTTCCAGGCCACCAACGCCTCCACCCAAAAGGACGAGTGGGTCCTGATCGACGCGCCGAACTACTCGCCCGACAGTTTTTACAAACTGGGGATCCCGCGCGTGGGGAAAGCCGAGGACGTGGTGAACATGGTGGTCACCGGCTCGAACGTGTACACGTCCTACAGCTCGGCCAACATGCCGCTCTTTGCCAACGTGACGGCCAACGCGGACGGCGTGAAATCCCTCACGAACCAGAACATCATCCTCGAATTCTGGGGAAGGAACTACAGCGGCAACGCGCAGGCGTCCAAGCTCGACCAGAACGGGAACTCCGTCGCCCTTCCCACCAGCGGCACGACGACCGGTTTCGACTGGAACGACACGCCCGGGAGCGACGGCGACCACGGCTCCTACCAGATCCACCTTTACGACTCCACCTCGCAAACGGGCCAGACGCTCTTTGGGCTTTCGCGTCTCTACCGAACGACCACGGGCAATACGATCGACGCCGGCATCGGCAACTCGAACAAAGCCGACGCGCTCGACTGGACGATGGCCCCGAACGCGGCCGCGGCGGACCACCGCTCGCTGCAGGTCCTGGCGATCCCGAACTACGCGGAAGGCTCGCTGATCTATAACGCATCCGCGGGCAAGACGTGGGGTGAATCCGGCGCGTGGCTGAACCCGGACGGTACCACCGCAGCGGGCGTCCCCACGGCGGACACGCCGACGCACGTGAACGTGGGAACCGTTCAGGTCACCGACACGGCTTCCGCACAGAGTCTGGGGCTGGAACCCAACGCGGCGATCGACGTCAAGAGCGGCGCCTCGCTCACCATCGGCTCGGCATTCACGACGAACGGGACCATCACCTCGGCCGGCGCGTGGAAAAACAGCGGGAACTTCGTTCTGGGCCAGGGCCTTGACACCGGCAAACTGACGCTCACGGGCGGAACGTTCCAGGCCGGCGCCATTCTCTTCAGCAACGCGCCCAACTCGCCCGCCACGGCGGAGATCACCAACACGGCCATCAGCGGCTTCGGGACCTTCCGGATCTCGAACGTCGATAATACCACCGCCACCGTGAAAGTCCACGAAGGAACCACCATCAAGGGCAGCGACTTCAACGTCGGTTTCCGCGGGACCGGGACGCTCTACATGGACGGCGGGAACATCACGACCACCACGTACTTCTGCATCGGGAACAACGTCGCCAGCGCGAACGGCATCGTGTATCACTCCGGCGGAACGATCGAATCGACGTGGGTCCCGCTCGGCCATAACGGGAAGGGCACGTACAACCTCAGCGGCACCGGCAAACTCCTCTCGACCAGTACCGGCTCGGCCGACCAGAA
>JAFTCU010000333.1 GCA_017454585.1 Thermoguttaceae bacterium
CAAAGCACGCGCCCGTGTGCGACCACGTGTTGCGGACCTGCTGGTTCCAGAGGACGTAAATTCGGCCGGACTTGCTCACCATCGGCTGCTGCCAGCTCGCGATGAGCTTGGGGTTTTTCACGTTCGGACTGCCCGCCAGAACCTGCACGGGGGACCAGGTCAGACCGTGGTCGGTACTTTTGGAAAACGCGATGTGCTGGTCAATATTGGACTCATGTCCCGCCTGCGTCCAGAACGCGACGAGGATGCCGTCCTCACGGGCGATCACCTGAAAGTGGTCGTTGTAGCGGTCACTGAGGACCTGAAAATTCTCCTGCGGGACGTAAACGACGTAGTCCGGTTTGTTCACCAGAATGTCGGCGGCGAGATTCGCCCGAGGCGTGCCGAGGAAGGACTCCGCGACCTTTTTCGCCTGCTCGGACTGAGCCAGAAGGACGACCGGAAGGAAGGCCTGAAGGAAAACAAAAAAGCAAAAGTTTCTCATCATTAAAAACCTCTTTAATCGTGATTTAATAGGTCGGTGGGAATCGGAAGGAGGCCAAAGTACCAGCACAAAACCAGAAAAATCTGCGCAATGAAAATCGCCGGGAAGCCCCATTTGAAATACCAGTGGCGGGTTTTGTGCCGGAAAAGGTTCATCCCAAGGATTCCGCCCACGCTTCCGCCCAGGATCACGAGCAGGAAAAGCGTCTTTTCAGGGATCCGCCACGCATTCTTTTGGGCCTTCCATTTGTCCAGCCCCATCGCCAGGAACGCGGCCAGGTTGATGGCGAACAAATAAATCAGGACCGCTTTCCACTGAATATCCATACGAGACTCCTCCTTTTCTCAAGTCATTCTTCCGCAGGCACATACGCACGTACCGCGTGAATGTACATTTTGTACGGTTTCTTCTCTTTGTGCATCCAGGCACTCATGAGCAGGTAGTAGTGCTGCCGCTTCGCGATCTCCGGCACGTACGGCGCCGAGGCGGTCAGGATCATTTTCTCGTCGAGCCACCAGCAGACCGTGCTCGTGCGTGGGTCGTAGCTCGCTCCGAAGCGGTGCTTTTGCGTACGGTCCAGCGGATCGTCGCTCCAGTTCTTCCCGTTATGGATCGCATGGTAGTTGGGCCAGATCCCCCAGCAGTTGTGCACGGTGGAGGTCGTTCCCTTCGCGAAACCTCCTTCGTCCACGTCCAGTTCCATCCAGTGCTCAAACTTTTCCGGGGCGCCGTCGTACACGGCATCCTTCTGCGAGCGGTTCTTTTCGATCGGCATCAGCCAGACGGAAGGCCAGTGGTCCAGGTCATTATCCGAGGTGGAAACCTCAAATTCGACGTAAAAGCCTTTCTCACCGGAAAGGACCGGGAGTTTGCCCGGGTGCGAGAAATCCGGCGGGTAGCTGACCAGGTCGCCGCCTTCCGCAATCGTCAGAACCCCGTCGGTCATGGAGTATTTTTCCATCGGCGGGACGGGATTCGTGCACCACTGGCCGTTGTACCACTGGTAGTCGCCCTGCCGGTCCGGCGAAATGTCCTCGAGCGTCGGCACGACGTCAAAAAGTTTCTGATTGAAGCCGCAGGCGGCCGCGCCCGGCGGGATCACGTGCGTTTTCGGGGGTTTGGCTTCTTCGGCCATCAGGTGAAAATTCGCGGCCAAAACCAATACCGCCCCGACCGCCAAACGGAGGGAACGAAATGTGAAGGAGTTGGTATTCATGGGCAGGAAAATGAATGAAAAAAAGAAAAAGCTGGAAAGGAAAAACTGGCGTTTTCGCGGCTTAATTCAGCGAAAGGCCGCCGTCCACGGTGATCCCCGCGCCGTTGATGTACCGGGCGTCTTCCGTCGTCAGGAAAAGGACCACGCCCGCAATGTCGTTCGGCTCGGCGATGAATTTGGCCGGAATGTTGCGCAAAACCATTTCTTCGTATGCGGGGTCCTCAAGGACTTTCCGGTTCAGGTCCGTCCGGATCGCTCCCGGCGCCACGCTGTTGACCGTGATACCGTACATGGCGTACTCCTTGGCGTGTTCACGCGTCATTTGCCACATTCCCGCCTTGGTCATGGAGTAAATTCCCCGGTTCGCGGTGGGGCGTTCCTCGTGGACGGACGAAATATTAATGACGCGGCCCCACTTTTTCTCCTTCATCGTCCGCAGCGCGCGCTGGGTGCAGAAGTACGCGCCCTTCAGGTTGATGTTCATCATTTTGTCGTAGATCTCCTCCGGATAGTCCGTCGCCGGCATGCGGATCTCGATCCCCGCGTTATTCACGAGCACATCGACCGGGCCGGTTTTCGACTCGATCTCGTCGAACATTTTCTGAATGTCGGCGTACTGCCCGACGTCGGCCTGGATCGGAAACGCGGTTCCGCCCGCTTCACGGATCCGCGCGCAAACGGCCTCGGCCGCCTCGGAGCTTTTCGAGTAGTTGACCCACGTGAGGAAGCCGGATTTACCGAGTTTTTCGGCGATTGCCGCACCGATTCCGCGGCCGCCGCCTGTAACGAGAGCGATTTTCTGCATGATTATTAACCTTTCGTTTATAGTTGAAAAAAGATGGTTGATTTAAAGGCCCCTCCTTGAGGGGGCCGGCTCGCATAGCGAGACTGGGGGAGTTGTGTGAACGCGCCCATTAACTCCCCCCGGCCCTTCGGGCCACCCCCCTCGGTGAGGGAGGCTTCTTAACGCCAGACGCCGATCCCCAGCGCGGAGAGCGTTTCTGGCGTCTCGCCCATCGGTTTCAGGCCGGTTTTGCCGAAGGCCTTGTTCGGGTCGAACGGTTTCGTCTCGTCCGAGAAATTGACCGCAATGTAGTACGTGACCCCATCCGCGGCTTTGACCGAAACCAGACGCAGGACCGGGTCGTCCGACGGGATCTGCTTCGCGTTTCCAGCCTCGGCAAACTCACGGGTTTTCTGGGCGTTCGCGGTCAAAACGACGGCCGCGCAGTCGAAGATCACCTCGTGGTCGCCGATGAAACGCACGTCGGGGTTGGCTTCCTGGGCGATCTCGTCGCAGTACAGAAATCCCTCGCTCATCGCCGGGTGACCGCTGTGCTGGATCACCACCTGCGGCTTGGCCGGACGCGCGATTTTCGGGGTCCCGCCGTAAATCTCCACCACGCCGAGTTTTTCGTCCACGTTGAGCCATTTCCCCGAGTTGGGGATCAGCTCGAACTTTCCGGGATTCGACCGGAGCGTCTGCGTTCCGTCGGCCGTGAAGTACGTCCTCTGGAAACCGTTGAAAACGTCGTTCGGGATGGAAAGCGCCAGCCCGCGAACTTTGCGCAGGTAATTGCTCATTCCGGCCCGCGCCCGTTGGATCGTCACGACGGTCTGGTCGTCCGGCAAAGCGACGAACGCCGAGTACAACGCGCCAACGTCCGGCGAGTGATCCCCCTCGGCGAGCGAACCGGGCGAATTGATTCGGCTTTTGCCGCACGTTGCGAAGCCGCCGTCGAACTGGAAGCCGGTCGAGATCTGCGGGATTGCGATGTTCGTCTGGCCCACGCCGAAGACGCAGCCGGCGAGGTTGGACTGCCACTCCGCCAGATCGGAGCCGTCGGTCGGGATGCACAAGCCCCCGGCTTTCCACGCCCCGTTCCAGACCCACGAAGCGATACGTTTGGGGCCTTTCTGGAGCCACGCGCCGTGGTAGTCGTCGTGCCACGCGGTCAGGGCCGGGACGTTTTTCGCCTCGATCTTTTCAAAGTCGATCACGCGGTGCCAGCACGCGGCCGTGGCGAGCGTGCACGCTTTATCCCCTTCCAGACGCGTAAAGTAAAGCGGGGAAAGGTCCCAGAGCGTCGCGAGCCGGTCCTTCATGAACCAGCCGTCGGGGGAGGCTTTCTGCTCCATCACGACCTGGGGGATCCAGCCGCGCTCAAACTTTGCCGCCTCACGGTCGCCGAACTGGTCCTGAGCGAGCATCCAGACGAAGATCGCGTAGTCCTGGCAGTAGCAGTAACGCACCCGCGTATCGCCGCCGACGCGCAAGAGCCGGCCGTCGTCGAACATGCAGGCCTTCACGAGTTTCCACTGCTCCAGCGCGTTGAAGTAAAGCGATTCCGGAGCCGGGACGTTGTGGTCTTTGCACCAGAAATGGATCAGCGCGAGGTTCGAGAGAGTAATATTCATGTACCCGACGTTCTGGTAGCCGTGATGGTCGCAGGCGCGCGAGTCGAACATGTTGGCGCCGACGAACTGGTCGCAGACGCGCTTCCCGTCGTAAACGGCCTCGTTCTTCTCGTCGGAGGGCGTACTCATGGAGTTGATGAAGTACTTCCGCGCCTTTTCGCGCCACGCCCCGGCATTCGGCGAGTCGGGATTCAGCGCCGCGGCCCGCCAGAGCGCCGCGCCCTTCCACATGTTGGACTCCGGGACGTTATTCTGCACGAGTCCCGCGACGATTTCCAGGGTCAGCAGGTAATCGGCCTCGGAAGCGTAAACTTTCGCGTACAGTTCTTTCAGCTCCGCGTCCATGTACGGCTCGAGGGCTTCGACTCCCGCAGACATTCGTTCCAGACCGAGTGGGGAGATCCACGTGTGGCCCCAGGGGATCCCGTCTGTGCAGGCGCCGCCGCCCGCCAGGTGGGAACGCAGGGTAAACCGAAGCATCGCCAGCGCCGTACGCCGCAGTTCCTCGCGGGTCATTCCGACCGTCTGCTCGTTGGTCTCCGGGTCGGTGCCAAGGACGGCAAACGCGCAGAACGCCGTGTCGTGCGCCTGCATGTACCAGTGCCCGTGCTGGGCCAGACCGTAGATCGCCGTCTGGTCATCGAGAAAACGGATCTGCGACTTCGCGGCCGGGATCCACGGCTCCAGAGCGCGAACATACTGCGTGTGCAGCGACTCCTCCGCCAGAACAGAGGAAATCATCAGAAATAAAGAAATAAAAAGGAGGGAAAACTTTTTCATGACCGTCTCCTGAAACAGGGTAAACTTTTGAAGGAATTAACTCCATTATACCCGCTTTTTTTATGGGAAAAAGGGGGGCCCCGCGTCCTTAAAAATTTTTGCGGGGACGACGTAATGGGGACGACGTCGTGTGGAGTGCGGCAATACAGCGCTTTAGCGCATTTGCCGCTTTCACTAGCGACCACAAAATGAGATGATCAAAAGGAGGTTTCGCGTGGAGACCACCCAGCGCGATTCAGCGGTAAATGCCGCTTACGCGGCTGTATCACCGCACTCCGACAGACGACGCAAGATGCGTCGTCCCCATACATTGAAACTAACTCTCTCGCCTCCCCTTTTCATTTTCTTTAAATGTGGTATAATGAGAAGGATTTTAGTAACCGGCAGGGATTCCGTGCCGGAGGGAAAACTCTTCCATTAATTGATTGGAGATGCCATGTCACTGAAAAGCCCCCAAATCGTCAAAACCGACATCAAAAAGGTTGGTATTCTGTTCTCCGGCGGCCCTGCTCCGTCCGCCAATGCCGTGATCTGCTCCGCTGCCGACTGCTTCCGCCGCGCCGGGATCGAAGTTTACGGCTTCCTTAACGGTTACTCCCATCTCGTCGAGTACAAAGATGGTGACGTTTTGGCCGAAGGCGTGGCTTACATCCGCCTCGACAAAATGAACCTCGAAGGCCGCCGCACCGAAGGCGGGATCATCATCGGTTCCGCACGAGCCAACCCAGGCAAAGCCATGGGCAAAC
>JAFTCU010000334.1 GCA_017454585.1 Thermoguttaceae bacterium
CGTACCGCACGCCGGTGATCATGCGCACGTCCACCCGCGTGAGCCACAGCCGCTCGCTGGTCGAGCTGGAAGAGCGTCAGGTCCCGGACCGTGAGATCGCATTCCAGAAGGACCCGAAGAGTTACGCGCTTGTGCCGGCGTTCGCCCGGAAACTGCGTTACGTCGTGGAAGACCGCGTGAAGCGGATCGCTGCCGACAATTCGGAAAAATGGACGCTCAACCGCGTGGAGGAAGGCTCGAAGAAGCTCGGGATCGTCACGGAAGGGATCGCGTACCAGTACGTGAAGGAAGTTTTCCCCGAGGCCTCCGTTCTGAAACTGGGCTGCGCGTGGCCGCTTCCCGAAAAACTGATCCGTGATTTTGCCGCGGGCGTTGAAAAGGTCCTGGTCGTGGAAGAAGTCGAGGACTTCACCGAGCTGAACATGAAGGCCGCCGGGATCGCGTGTGAAGGCAAAAAGTACGTTCCGAACATCGGCGAGCTTTCCTCGGACGTTCTGCGTGAGTCCCGCGCAAAGATGGAAGGGGTCGGGTACACGCCCTGCGCGTGCTGTGTGAACGCCTCGGACGAACCGCTGCCGAACCGTCCGCCGACGCTCTGCGCGGGCTGCCCGCACCGGGGGCTTTTCTACGCGCTGAGCAAGCTGGATGTGGACATCACGGGCGACATCGGGTGCTACTCGCTGGGCGTTCAGCCGCCGTTGAACGCGCTGGACACGATCATCTGCATGGGGGCCGGTTTCTCCATGGCGCACGGTATGGCCCAGAGCGGTCAGAAGCGCAAGGTCGTCGGGCTCCTCGGCGACTCGACGTTCTTCCACTCGGGCATTACGGGGCTGCTGAATATCGCGTGGAACAAAGCGAACTGCACGGTCATTGTGCTCGACAATCGAATCACGGCCATGACCGGCCATCAGGATAATCCCGGGACGGGGAAGACGCTCATGGGCGATCCGTCCAACGCCGCCGACATCGCCGAGATCGGCCGCGCGTGCGGCATGAAGAACATCGCGACGTTCGACCCGCTGAACTATGCGGAGACGAGCGCCGTCCTGAAGCGGGCGACCGAATCGGACGAGCCGTGGCTTTTGATCTCGAAGAGCCCGTGTGTGCTGATCATGAAAGAGCGCGTCGGGAACGTGCGCAAAATCGACGCGGAAAAGTGCAAGAACTGCCGCGCCTGTGTAAAGACCGGCTGCCCGGCCATCGAATGCACCGGCAAGAACAAGCCCGAGATCAACCCCATCACCTGCAACGGCTGCTCCCTTTGCAATCAGGTGTGCAAGTTCGGAGCCATAAGCGAGTAAAACGAATAATGAATAACGAATAACGAATAATGAGGAGAAAAAGTTTGAACTCATTCTGCAAATTACGTTACGCGAAGCGTTCATTATTCGTTATTCATTATTCGTTATTTCCAAAACACTTTAGAAATTTGAAAGATCATGAATAAAACTACCAGTATCGTACTTGCCGGCGTCGGCGGGCAGGGCATCCTGCTTGCGAGCGAGATCCTCGCGAAGGCCGCAGGGTTTGCCGGATTTGATGTGAAAACCAACGAAGTCCACGGAATGGCACAGCGGGGCGGTTCCGTCATCGGTCAGATCCGTTATGGCGAGCGCGTTTACAGCCCGCTCGTTTCGCGTGGGGAGGCGACCGTTTTAATGTCGCTCGAGCGGATCGAGGCCCTGCGTTACGCCGAGTTTCTTGCCCCGGATGGGCTGGCCGTCGTGAACTCGCAGGTCGTGATCCCGACCACGGTCTCCTCGGGCGGCGCGGTCTATCCCGAAAACGCGAAGGAGATCCTGAAGCAGACGTTCAAACAGTTGATCTACCTCGACGCGAACCGCATCGCGCTGGAGCTTGGAAATCCGAAGTGCGCGAACGTGGTGCTTCTCGGCGCGCTTTCGACCCGGCTGACGGACATCTCGTTTGAGATTTGGGAGCAGGCGATCCGCGAGTGCGTCAAGCCGAAATTCATCGACCTGAACATCACGGCTTTTGAGACGGGCGCGAAGGCTCCATCGGAGCTTTGAATAACTCTCATCAATAAAGTACAGAGGTGAGATTTCCCGCCTCTGTATCAAGAAAGATTTACGAAGTTTTTCGTTGTGAGTAAAATCGTTCGCCTCAATTTTTTTCATGTACCGTACCAATGATCCCGTGTTATGTCATTAATTTGGATCGTTCTCCTGAAAGAATGAATAACATTCGGCGTTATTTTGAACCAATGACATCGCTGCGATTGATTCGGGTTCCGGCGATTGACTTGACTTCGGATTCTTTATCGGAGAGTGAACGGGAGGGATATTTACGTCACTATCATCCATTCCGTTTCAGATTATGTATGGGGCGGGGAGCGACTCAAGGGGAGATCGGTTGTTTTTTGAGCCATCAGAAAGCCTTGCGTTTGTTTTTGGATTCCGATAAACCATTTGCGGCGATTTTTGAGGATGATATTTGTCCGAAGCCTTATCTTGCTGAAATACTGGAGGAGGTCATTGCTTCTTCCGCTTATTGGGATATTGTACGTCTGGGGATGAATCGCCCACAATTGGCTATACATTTTCGGGAATTGCATCATGGAATAAAACTGGCTACGTGTCTGAAAGGATTCGCTTTCGCAGGTGGGTATCTTGTAAATCGCAGCGCTGCGGAATTCATTTTGAAAGAGCTGACTGAGATTGATGTCCCGTGGGATTTGAAAATATTTCGCGGCTGGAAAAAAATGCGCGAAGCGTCCCTTATTCCAGGAGCGTATGAGTTAGATGAATTATCTCTTCAATCGACACTGGGCAATCGCAAGAAAAAATTATCCCTTCCCATCTCCCTTTTTTGGTGGACATGCCGTTTTTATCGGATCTATGCTCGCATTGTTCGCACGTGTGTGCAATTACAAAGGGTATGGGAACGAAGACGAGTGGTGAATGATTAAATCATGTGATCAATTCATAAGAATTATACCTTGATTTTTTATTTGACAGTGAATAATATTGGGGGAGTTTAAACAGGAGATTAAATGGCTAAGGCTTCAGAATCCATTCCAATTTTGATTTTTCACAAAGGAAATTCGCCCTACTTGAGGGATTGCCTTGTTCAGGCTCGGAAAACCAATCCTTCCTCCAGGTTGATCCTTTTGGGGGATAAAGAAAATGAGTGTCTGGCACAGGACGAAGCCTTGGAGGGGCTGGAACATTTTGACGCGGATTCCTTTCCGGGATTTAAGGAGTTTCTGCCAATTTATCGCCACTGCAGTTTTTTGAATTATAATTTTGAAATTGTGTGTATTCAGCGTTGGTTTGTGATGCGGGATTGGGCGAGGCAATTTGGAATCAAACGGTTCTTGCATCTTGATTCGGATGTCCTGCTTTTTTGCAATGTTACGGAACTGGCTCAGCGGTTTGACAAATACGACATGACGTTTATGCGTTGGGACGCAGACCGACTTTTAGCGCATTTTTTCCTGTTGAATCGAATCGAATTTCTGGATGAGTTTTGCGAGTACATTCTGAAAATCTACCAAAATGACTCGGAATTTGAGCGGCTTGTGAAGCGAAGCATGAATGAAAATAGAGTTCGCCAGCAGGATCCGTGGATTAGTGACATGTCACTTTTGGCTGGTTTTTATGATGTTTCTGGCTGTAATGCGTATTTCCTGGAAAACGCTCGGGAGGAGGGCCTCTTTTTCGATGATCGTATTACGTTAGCCGGGTCTTTTCAGAAAGAATTTGGCATATTGCGTAAACATAAAATTAAAAAAGTACGTTTTTTGGATGGTCATCCGTTTGTTTTTACGCAAGAAGGAAGACCTATGGAGGTACAGATTCTGCACTTTCATGCCTTTACCAAATTATTAATGCACAATTTTGTACGTGGTCGAAATCCTCGCTGGTTGTTCTTTTGGTACACGTTGATTTTAGAGCATAAAATGGTCAAAAGATTTATGAAAAAAGGGATCTATAGCCCAAAAATTTTATTTTTTTGATCCTCGAGTTAAAGTTTGTTTCCTTAATATTTTTCATCCCCCCCCTTAATAAAAAGGAGTTTCAAAATGCTTCGTCGTGATTTTCTTCGTACTGCCGTGAGTGCCGCAGCGGTTTCCGCTCTGGGAGGCGTTTCGTCTCGTGTTTTCGCTGATGATGCCGCGCCGGTTGCCGGGCCAAAAATCAGTTTCGATCCCGTCGAGGAAAAAGACGGTTGGGTCTGGTACGACGCCGCCACGCTGCCGATCGAAGGCCGCGCCTGGGAAGATGAACTGCGTGACGCGCCGTTTGATCGTTTCCCGAAACGTTGGATGGAAAAGATCCCCGTGCGGAACCTTTCGACCCATTCCTCCGGCCTTTGTGTCCGTTTCGTGACGAATGGTCCCGTGAAAATGACCTATGACCTGCGCTACGGCGACCTGGCGATGTATCACATGCCAGCGACGGGAAAGAGTGGCTTCGACCTTTATGGCCGTGATGATGCCGGGAAGATGAGGTTTTGCCAGATGATCCAGAAAGGCAAGACCATTGACGAGGAACACGCCATTACGTTGAATACGCCAGTCGGAAAGCCCGAAAATGATGGGAAACGCGAGTTTATGCTCTATTTCCCAACCTACAACGGCGTGAAAACGCTTCGGCTGTCCTTACCGAAAGGTAATGTTTTCGAGGCTGCGCCTGCGCGGAAACTCAAGCCGATCCTGTACTACGGGACCTCCATCATGCAGGGCGGCTGCTCGTCCCGCTGCTCGACCTGCGCCCCGGCCATCGTCGGACGCCGGCTCGATCTGGCGCACTGGAATTTCGGTTTCTCGGGTTCCGGCAAAATGGAGCCGGTGATGGCGGAAGCGTTTGCCGAGCTGGATCCATCGGTTTACTGCCTCGACTGCAACTGGAACATGAGTCCGGACCTGATCCACGAGCGGCTCGTTCCGTTTGTTCACCGTCTGCGTGAGGCCCATCCCGAAACGCCGATTTTGTGTGTGGAAGGCTACAAGTCGCCGTACCCGTACAGCTGGGCCGGTCATGAAGGGCAGAGGGACGCCAGAGGCCAGGCGAACTGGGAAGAGTACCAGAAACTCAAGGAGGAAGGCGTGAAAAATCTTTGGTATTTGGACGCCGACTCGCAAATGCCCGAAGACGGCGAAGGGACGGTCGATAATTGCCACGCGACCGACTACGGATTCTTTGTTCAAGCGAATGCGTACGAAAAAGTTTTGCGTGAAATTTTGAACCTTTGAGGTCTTTGTGTCGTAAAGTATAAAAAGCCGGGGCGGAGAAAACTTTTGAGATTCGTCAACGATTGCTTCTGGAAACGTCGTTTTATCACCAGGCTTAGTTTATGATTTTTTTGGGTTGGTTTATTCATCCGGAATTTCTTTGAAACACAAA
>JAFTCU010000335.1 GCA_017454585.1 Thermoguttaceae bacterium
CCCCGTGTTTGGCATTTTTCAGGAGATCATTTCATGTTTTCAGGAATCGTCGAGGCGATGGGCACCATCGCGAAAATCGAAATGGAAGCGAACGGCCCCGGCTGCCGGCTCGTCATTCGTGAACCCGGCATCGCGGCAGAAACGAAAGTCGCCGACTCGGTCGCCATTAACGGCTGCTGCCTGACCGTCGTGGTCAAAGAAGGGGACGAACTCGGTTTTGACGTCGGGCCGGAATCCCTCGCACGGACCAACCTCGGCGAGAAAAAAGTCGGTGACCTCGTTAATATGGAACGTGCGCTGGCCGTCGGCGACCGCCTCGGCGGGCACATCGTCTCGGGCCACATCGACGGGACCGGCGTCCTGCTCGAACGCCGCGATGAGCAGGACTGGAGTTTCTATAAATTCGGCATTTCACACGAAATCGCGAAGCAAATGGTCGAAAAAGGCTCCATCGCCATCGACGGCACGAGCCTGACCGTCTGCGAGGCGGAGCCGGACTACTTCACCGTGGCGCTGATCCCGTACACGCTGGAAGTGACCACGCTGGGTAAAATGCAGCCCGGTTGCCGCGTGAACCTCGAGACGGACATTCTGGCGAAGTACGTCCAGCGGCTCGTCGAAGCGCGAAGCTGGGACGACGGACAGCAGAAAAATTATGAATTATGAATGATGAATTATGAATTGGGGCCAAGCCGAAGTTCACGTCCAGCTCGCTGCAAAATCCAGCGACTATAGGCCCCGCGGATTGGGCGGATCGGGCGGATTAAGGCGGATTTAAATTTAAAAGGAATTTCCAGGAACCTCTGATTCCAATCTCCAAGCCCGTTTCACTTCCAACCTTTATTTAAACACGGATTTTCACGGATTTAAGGGATTAAAAGGATTTTTAAAGAAAGACTTCCACCTTTTATTCAAAATAATCCGTGGAAATCCTTTTAATCCGTGAAAATCCGTGTTTAAATTAAGGTTTGAACCAGGTGCGGCTCACCCTTTGGAAAAGGGATTGAACTTTCTTTTTTAAATCCAATCCGCCTTAATCCGCCCCATCCGCCTGATCCGCGGGGCCTATAGCGATTTCGGACGTTTTTTGAGGGACGGATCGTCACGTGCACCGGATTTGAGTTTTTTTCACTTTTGGGGAGTTTCCTATGACCCGATTTTTATTTTCTCTTTTTGTTCTTCTATTCCCGCTCGCCATCAGTGCGGAGGAAGCCTCTGTGGGGACGACGCTTCCAGCGTCGTCTGAAAAACAAACCACAGCTTCTTCTAACGACGCTGGAAGCGTCGTCCCCGTAATCGTAATGATCGACCTGACGCAGCCGGGGGAGAAAGTTTTCACCGAAGAAGAAACCCAAGGCCAACTGACCGGGCAGCTTCCGGAAAAGGTCGGCCAGAACTATTTCGGCTGGACGCAGGCGAAGTGCAAAGGTGAATTTCTCACCGAGTCGGACGGTCCGTTTTTCCGCCTCACGACGCTTGCCGCGCCGGGCAATGGGCCGCAGTTTTCCATCGGGATCCCGAAACTCGAAGAGGGGAAATTCTACCGTCTGAGCGGCAAGATCCGGAACTCCACCGACGGCTCGCTTTCGCTGTACCTGCGCGAAGGCCCCGCCCCGTACAAAAATATTGGCCCTGCGGCGACCGGAGCGCCCACCGGCGAGTGGGAGACCATTTCCACCATCATTCAGTTCTGGAAGCCCGCCTCGGACGTGTACCACATTTACTTCACACTTGGCGCGCCGGGGGTCTGCGACTTCCGCGAATTCAGTCTCACTGAAGCGACGCAGGCTGAGTACAATGCGCAGCAGCAGGGGTTGGCCCAGCACAAAAATATTCGCCGCCCCGACGCGAAGTGGCAGAATTTCGCTCCGTCGAGTTGCTTCCCGTTTGGGGTGCCCGCAGGTTGGAACTGCCGCCGGGGGATCGCGTCCGTCTCGAAAGACTGCTCAGGCCCGTCCGGCCAGCCCGCACTGAAGCTGAAACGAGGTTTCAGCGAGCGGGTCGGAATTCAGCTTTATTCGGCGCCGTTCCAGGTCCCCGATCCGGCCAAGACCTACGTGGTTTCGTTTTCCTACCGTGGCGGGGAGATCCGCTGCAATGGCCACGCCTTCGAAGCGTCCGAAACCTGGAAACGCGCTTCGTTTGAGTTCCAGATCCCCGAAAATCAGAGCGGGTACGTTTTGGACTTCACGGCGAACGAAACGGTCTGGCTCGATGCCGTCCGCGTGACGGAAAAAGGGGCCGACCCGGCGGAAAACGCGGCGTATAAACTGGCCGGGGCGTGCGAGATTGCCTTGGGCGTTCCGCCGTCCGACGCCAGCGAGGGAAGGGTCCAGTTCGAGGATGAGCCGGCCGTTCTGGTTTACCGGCTTCTGGGCGATTCCGAGGGGGTGGTCCTGAAAGGTTCCGTCACGAATATTTGGGGCGAAACGCGCGAGCTGGCGGAGATTCCGGCCGGAAAAGACGCGAAAAAGGTCCGGACTCTCAACTACCAGATCTTCCCGGAAACGCCGCTGGGGCAGTTCCGCGTGAACCTCCAGGCGTTTCGCAAGGCCGCGGACGGCTCGGGCGAGGAGACGGTTTCACCCGTCGCGGAGTTCGTCGAGAGCCGGTTCCACCGTCCGGTTTACTGGGGAAAAGACGCGCCCAACTCGCCGTTCGGGTCGCACGAGGAGCCGATCGGTCAGCTGCTCACGACGCTCAAAGCGGGCGGAATCAACTGGATCCGGCTCCACGACGGCGGCACGCAGACCGTCGCCTGGCCGTGCGTTGAGGCGGAAAAGGGCGTCTGGACGTTCCACGATGACGAGATCAACCTCTACCGAAGCCACAAAATGAAGCTTTACGGCCAGCTCGTCGGTGCGCCGATCTGGGCGAGTTACTACGCCAACACGGAATTCAAGCCGGACGGGTACTGGAAGAATTTCGCGGCCCCGACCGATGACCACCTGAAGGATTTCGAAAACTACGCCTACACGATGGTGAAGCGCTACGAAAACCAGATCCAGGACTGGTTCGTCTGGAACGAGCCGTGGGGGGGCTTCCTCCATTGCGGCTGGGACCCGGAAAAGAAGAGTTACAAAACCTTCGAGAATCAGGGGGCCACGTACGCGAAAATGATGAAGGCCGGCTACACCGGTGCGAAACGTGCGAATCCGGACGTTCAGGTCACCGGGA
>JAFTCU010000336.1 GCA_017454585.1 Thermoguttaceae bacterium
CCATCTGGCAGGCGGGAATGCACGACAATCCGTTCGGAATGCGTCTTTCGGCGTGGATGATCAGTAAGAAGATCGCGGACTCGGCTGTCCCCATGTCGCTTTTGGCAGACCATCCGGACGTTCATTTCCACTACTACCGCCCGGCTATCAAGACCGTTGGCGCGGAAATGCACTAACCCCCTAAACGGCCCCAAATTAAACGCATATCGCTTTGAGTTTTATTTAAACACGGATTTCCACGGATTAAAAAGGATTAAAAAGATTTTTTCAGTAAAGACTTCAACCTTTTTTCTTTAAAAATCCGTCAAATCCTTTTAATCCGTGGAAATCCGTGTTTAAATCGTGTGTTGAGACGGGTTGGATGTGGGGTTTAGCCTTCCATTTGCTGCGTCCTGATTTGCCCGCTTCACCCCCACCTCATTTCACTTTTAACCCCATCACCCTCCCATGAAAAAGATCCTCCCCCTTTTGTTCGTTCTTTGTTTCGCGCTTCCGCTTTGCGCACAGGATTCCCAGCTGGAAAACGGCCTGACCTCGCTGATGAAAAAGCATGGTCTGAACTGCTGCACCGCGCAGGCGACGCCGACGATTTGTCTGCTCTGCGGGATCGAAGCCCCGAAACCGTGCATCGCCAAGCCGCTGGACGAAGCAGTGGCCTTGGCGAAAAACCAGCCGAAAGTCGAGAAAGTCCTGATTTTCTGCCCGGACGCGACGGGAAAATTCATCGTCGATAAATACCCGGAAGACTGGAAGCCGCTGATCGAGTCCTCGACGTTCTCGGCGGTCGGGACGAACGTCCTGCCGAGCGTTACGCCGGTCTGTTTCGGCGCGATTTTCACGGGCTGCCCGCCGGAAATTCACGGGATCCGGAAGTATAACGACAAATACAATCCGAACCCGATCAAGGTCGAAACCCTTTTCGACGCTTTTACCGCCGCCGGGAAAAAGGCGATCATCATCTCGAGCAAGAACTGCAGCATCGACCTGATTTTCCGTGGGCATAAAGTGGACCAGATCACTACGAACAATTCGCAGGAGTCGGTCGATACAGCCAAGAAAATCCTGCGTGAGGGGAAATACGACCTGGTCCTCTGCTACGACGGGAACTACGACTCGACGATGCACGCAAAGGGCGTTTTTCACGAGAAATCCCTCGCGGCCATGCGGGATTCGATCCGCTGGTACCTGGAACTGGTCGCGGTCGCGGATGAGGTCTGGCCGAATCAGAAGCACCTGACGGCGTTCCTCCCGGACCACGGCGCGCACGATCTGGAAAATGGAAAAGGCACGCACGGCAGTGACCAGGCGTGCGACGCGATCGTTCAGAGTTTTTATCGCATTAAATGATTAAAAATCGAAAGAAAAAAAGGGTCTCGCTTCCGACGGGGACGCCGGCCCCATACGTGTCAACTTGCGGAGACGACGCTGGAAGGGCTTTCCGTGGGGCATGCAGATTCATGTAGATCAATGTTTAAAAGTGCGTTTTGTGTTGTAAAACAGGGCACTTCCTCATTTTCGTTCATGTTTCTGCATACTTCTACATTGCAATGCTGACCTTTCTTGTGACCTATGAAATGACCTACCGTTTCGGTCTCAGAAGCCAGTTGGAAATTGGTCGATTTTACTTGTAAATAATGTTTTTGCGCAACGGCGGGGGAGCTGCCGAGCCAGGCGGTCACGTCCTGGAGCGGGTACTTTGCCGCCTGTTCATCTCTCAAAAGTTGAATTCTTCTTTCCTGCTCCGCGTTGAGTCCAGCCAAGGCCGCACGACGTTCACGAAGTTTTTCCATGTCTTCAAAAGAAAGAGAATCTCTGACTTCGGCTTCGTGAATGAGCTGCTTTAAAATCGCTTCACGTTCCGAAAACTCTGTTTTTATATTGTCGATTTTAACAGCAAGGGCATTTTTGAAGGCTTCGGCCTCTTTGTCGTACATCTCTTGCAATTTGGCTTCATTTTCTTTGTATTCAGCCGAAAAATCAATGATTACTTTCCTCTTTTCCTGATTTTCCTGAAGGCTCTGGCTGGTTTCGTCAATTTTTTGCTGGATCTCTTCGGCATTGTCATAATAACCAAATGTGACATAAGTTAGAGCCCAACGACCCCACCCGACTTTCCCATTTTCATCAAGTTTAGAATGGAGGTCGTCAAGATGCTTTTCCTGTGCCTCAATCGCTTCGTTCAGGTCGTTCAGTTCCTTGACCCGCATGGCCTCGATGGCGTGATGAAAAACACCCACGATCAATAGGTATGGTTCTATTGGGATGTTTGATGTGGGTTGTCCTGATATTACTTGTAGTATATGGAATTGCGATAATTATTGCAATCTTTGAAAATATTAATAAAGCTGCTCCATTATTGGGGATGGTAATCGCTGTAATATGTGGAGTATGCCTTATCAGTCAATTTCAAAGAAAGCATTAACTAATAGCATCCCTCCACAATTCCACGAGTTTTTCCCGGCTCTTTTCCAAGGCTGCGCTCATGAATGGTCGCGGTTCCACCTTGCCAACCTTTTTGGTAGTTGGAACCGTGCCGCGTAGCGCAAGCATTTTCTGATAGTTACGTTCCGCAAGAGCGACTTCCTTTTCCGTTCTCAGGTGACGCCAAACCACATAAATCGTTTGACTCCATCCCGCTGAAAGTTTTGGGATTTTCTGGTTTGGCAAGAGAGTTAAGAAGTGTGCCCATCTAAAAACGGCCAAATGATTTTCACGATATGGCACAAAAAAATCCCCAACCGGCTCAAACTATCTGGAAATGGCCGCAAAATCCAGAAATTGGTAAAGAAAACAAGCGGGACCGTTTTCCAGGCTTGGCAAAACAATTTCTGAATATTTCTGAATCTTTACAGAATAATTACAAAACCTTTAAATTCGCTTTACACTCATCCCATATACTACTTATGTAAGGTGTGAGGGATGGCTTCACCCAAAACAATCAAAAAATTTCCAATAAGGAGACTGAATCATGAAAAAGATCACCATTTCCATCGTTGCTCTGTTTGCTGCTGCTCTGGTTTTCACTCTGAGCGCTTTTGCCTGCAATGATTCCTCGAAAGCCACGACCGAAGAGGGCACGACTGCCCAGGCAGTTAGTGAGCAGCCCAATGGCGAACAGCCCATTTCCCTACTGACCGAAGACGAAGACGACGATGACGACGCAGACGACATCGATGACACGGATGACGACGAAGACATCGAAGACGCTGAAGATGCCGAGGACGCGGAAGACGAAGACGAAGATGACGTCGCTGACGTTGAGGAAGCCGAAGACGCTGAGGACGTCGAAGAAGCCGAGGAGGCGGACGAGGACGAGACCGAAGTCGCTGAAATCGAAGACGCTGAGACCGATTACGAGTCGGCTTTGTATCGTGCCGCCAAAAGGGGCGATCTGGCGAAGGTCCAGGAACTCGTCGCCAAGGGCGCCAATGTGAACGCCACGACCGAGGACGACGAAACGGCCCTTCACGCTGCCGCTGACAAAGGTCAGGTCGAAGTCGCCCGGTTCCTGATCGAAAAAGGGGCCAACGTCAATGCCGAAGATGAGGACCAGAACACGCCGATCTTTGAGGCTTGCGACGGTTCCAGCCTCGAAATGGTCCAGATCTTAGTCGAGAACGGTGCGAACATCAACGTCACGAACGACGATGCCGAAACGCCCCTTCACGTCGCTGCCGAAGATGGAACGCTTGAGATCGTGAAATACCTCGTCGAAAAGTGCGCCAACGTCAACGCCGTGAACGAAGACGGCCGCACGCCGGCAGAGGAAGCCGCCCACGAGGGACGCACCGAGATCGCCGAGTTCCTCCGCAGCTGCAAATGAATGATTTCAGGGAGTACAGTCGAATCGGAAAATCACTTGAATGTTTCAGGTGAGGCCTTTCCCCAAGATTGTACTCCTGATTTTTTTGATTCATTCTAGGGCGTGTTCGCGCAAAATAAATTTTTGAGTTAAATTGCCGATAATGATAACATTATGCAACTTAACGAAAAACAATTCAAAAAAATCGCGGCTCTGGTTCCAAAGCAGAGAGGGAATGTTAAAATCGACAATTTAATAATCATCAACGCACGGTTATATGTTGACGAAAATGGCTGTAAATGTCGGGCGTTGCCAGAGAAATATGGCCTCTGGCATATCGTTTATATCGGTTCAGCCGTTGGGCAAAAAACGGAGTTATTGACAAAGTGTTCAACACCTTGCATGAGGAATTTAATGTTACCATTGTCCTGTCATTGGATAATACCTATGTAAAGGCGCATCCTGACGGAACAGGCTGTCAAAAAATGGTCCGCATAGCATCGGCGAGACCCGAGGCGGTAAAAGCACCAAAATCCACGCGATCGTGGCAAATGAAAAAGCGATTATCCTTTTTTATCTTTCATGAGGCAATTTAAATGACGCTCCGCAAGGTCGATCGCTTATTGGAAAATTGAGTCGTCAGTACCGTAATTCCTTTGTATTGATGGACAAAGCGTACGAAGGCGCACAAACACAGCAGGCGGTTTTGGATAAGGGAATGATCCCAGTGGTTCTCCCTAAATCGAACCGCCAAACGCCTTGGGAATACGATAAAACACTTTACCGCCGGCGCAATGAAGTCGAACGTTTTTTCCTTCGGTTAAAAGTGAATCGCCGTATATTTACACGATACGACAAACCGGACACAACTTACAATGCGTTCATTCAACTTGCGCTTGTTCGCGATTTTCTCCGAAAAAGTGTGAACAAGCCCTATAGGTATAAAGTCCCATTCGATAACATAATTTAACCGATTTGGGAATATCTTCATACTTATATCTACCTCCATTTAGAAGTAGCCAAATTCCTTGCCGTATTTTTTCCAAATCTCGAAGGTACAGATTTTCTGAAGTAATTCGTTATCGGTTTGGTAAATGTTTTGTTTGTACTGTTTTTTCTCACCGCAAAAACGTTCCCATTCGTAATACAAATCGTCCGAAACATCGAGTTCCAGTGTCTCGTAAATTTTTCCCATAGTTTGAATCGGGTCGGCCACCAACTCTTCAAAGGAAATTTCCGCCAGTCGATTCGCCGGAATCTCTTTGACTTCCTGAAAAAAGGAAGTGTACATCGTTTCAAACGTTTGAATAATAAAATGTTCCAATTCCATCCGCGGGGCCTGAAAACCATAAAAGTCCGAAAATTTATACCAGAAATTCTCGATCGAAGGATACAAATCAAGCGGATTTCGATGAATATGTACGAAACGCGCGTCCGGAAATAACCGCCTCAATGTCGCAATTCGTGCCGTATGCGGCGGAGATTTCAAAACAAGGCGTCGTCCTTTACATTCCAGCGTAAGACGTTTCAGAAAAAGCAAGAGTGCCTCTTTCCATTTTTCATCTTCCAAACTCAGACATTCTCTGAAAGACCGAAAACCTTCATTCGGAAACGCCAAATTATGATAAACCGATGGCTGCCCCATCGCAGAAAGCGCAAATTCGTCTTCTTGCGGAGTTTGCCACGACATCTGGACGGCATCCTGAGGGCGCCGTTTCGGAAAAGGGATCAGGAAGGGAAAAATCCAGCGGCTGATAAGGAAATGCTCCGGACAAAAGCAGGCATAATTATCTGCGAAGCCAAGCCGGGAATCGCAGGTAAATAGTTCATGGCAGAACGTCGTCCCGCTTCTCCAGTGCCCCAGAATGAAAATCGGAGAGTGGGTAATTTCTGTGTGTTTGGCTTTACTCTCTGTACCACATAAAGCCTGCAATAACGAAAAAACGTTGTTCGTCAAACCGAAAAACAAGCAAAGCACGGCAATAGGTGACCTTGAAAAATCAAACCAAAAATGATTTTCCTTCCAAAGTTTCAAAATATTGCCGAGTTTCATCCCATACCAGATTTGCGGGGTAAAAAAGGTCTTTTTACTTCCCCGCGAAATCACGGTGTAATGGATCTTTGAGTCTTTTTCCATAGAGCCTTCAGAACTCTCCATCCGGCGTGTGTAAAACCGATTCGCCGACCGCTTCGATAAGCCGGCACATTTTTTCCGAAGAGACGTCAATGTTTCGAATCATGGTATCCAATGCGTAGTCAGACGGATCGGAAAACGGCACATAAAGCCCCAGCAAGGTAGAAACGGCTGAAATCACCTTGGCCCACGGCCGGATCGTCCACGTTGGAAGCGTCATTTCCCGGTACGGTTTTTCAGGGAGAAAACGGTCGTGGATCATTCGGTAATAGTCCGACCAGGAAGTAAACTCCGGGTCCAAAACGTGCACCGCCCCGCCAGCCATTTCCGGGAGGAGCATCGCGGCGTGAGTCGCGGCGGAAATGTTTCTGACGTGGGCCAGTGCACATCGGTTTTTCCCCTTCCATTTGCCGAAGTGGATGGCGTACGGCGAGGATTTGAGGAATCCGATCACGCGCGGAGTGATCGAAGTATCGCCGTTTCCCCACGCGATGAAAGGCCGCACGAAAGCCCAGCGCCCGGCCGGAAGATTCTTCTCGATCCATTCCTCCGTGTAAACCTTAAAAAGAGGGTAGTAGTTCCGAATGTCGGTTCCCCGGCTCAGTTCCTCTTCGGTTTCACCGTGAAAATCCCTCAGGCCGTACACGTCGGAGGTTGACATGTAAACGAACCGCTTCACGTCATGTTTCATCGAAAGCGTCGCCAGATACTTGGCCGCCTCGAAATTCTGGATTCGGAACCACTCGCGCCTCCCCACGTCACTCGCCCGTGCCGCGATGTGGATCACGTACTCGTAATCGTGGTTTTCAAACAAACGGTCAAGGGAGGAAAAATCGCACAAATCGGCGTGGATCGCTTCGGCCTGTGTCTCGGCAAATCGCGGCACGATTTTGCGATGCACCATTCCAGTGACCTCAAAACCATGCTGAACAAAGTACTCCGCGACATTGGAACCGATGTAACCACCCGCGCCGGTAATCAAAACTTTCGTCATTGGGGAACTCCGTATTTCTTTGCAATTTTCTGAATGGTTTTGACAGCCCAGTCGAGCTGGTCCAACGTGTGGGTCGCCATGCAGTTGAGGCGCAGACGACATTTCCTGGACGCCACTGCCGGAGTCGAGCCGATGTTAGAGAAAATCCCATTCTCATACATTTCCATCTGAATGGGACCGAGTTTTTCTTCATCCCCAATCAAAATCGGAACGATAGCCGAGCGGCTATTCATCGTGTCGAAGCCACATTCCTCCAAACGAGCCTGGAAAAAGTCCCGATTCCTCTTCAAATTGGCGAGATGTTCGGGTTCTTCGTCCACAATTCGAATGGATTCGAGAATCGTCGCCACGGTAACCGCGGGAATGGCACTCGAAAAGAAGTTACTGCGGGCGTAAAGGCGCAGGTAATCCACGATCTCTCGAGACGCAGCACAAAAACCCCCAACATTTCCAAGCGCTTTGCTGAACGTCCCGTAGTGAATATCGACCTGATCCATCATTCCGAAAATAGAGGCAGTCCCACGGCCTTTTTCTCCTATCGCCCAGAAACCGTGCGAGTCATCGACCATCAGTAGGGTGCCGTACTGTTTTTTCAGACGGACCAGTTCATCCACGGGAGCAAGCGACCCCTCCATCGAGAAAACTCCGTCCGTCACAATGAGCCGCCCCAAATGACTCGCAGGCGTTTTTTTGAGCTGGAGTTCCAAATGACTCGGTTTCAGATGCAGAAAAGGAACGATTTCTGCTCCGGAAAGCTTCGCGCCGTCAAAAAGGGAAGCATGATTCGAAGCGTCCTCGTAAACGATATTTCCAGGGCGCAAAAGCCCGGAAAGGACGCCAACGTTCCCCGAATAACCGGCAGGAAAAACCAGCGCCGCCTCTTTTCCGGTAAAACGAGCAATTTCCTCTTCCAGTTCATCGTGAATATCGGTCTGACCGGAATAAAGCGGTGGGGAACCACCTCCAACACCGTATTTTTCCATTGCCTTGATGGTCGCTTCCTTCAAACGCGGGTGGTAGTTGAGGTTCAGGAAAGAGTTGCTCCCCAGCATGAACATTTCCTTGATCCGACCGTCAGGAAAACGGACTTTCGTGAAAGGTTTCACCCCTTCCATGAGCGTCATGCAAAGCCCGTCGTAATGCTTGGGACGCTGGGAAACGAGGGCTTCGGCCAGACGATGGGTTTTTTCCGTCAAAGGGCATTCCGCAGGAGATTCGTAAAGCTGCTCGAAAATCGATTTCATGAAAACAGTCCTCCATACCAGGTTTGAACAGTGGTTAAAAATTCATTCGGGGAAACGGAACGAAAATCAGGCGGTGAGTTCTTCATCTCTCCCACTTTTTTGCCCGACCGGCTCAACGAAACCACGGGGCCGGAAAAATCTCCAAAACCGATACAAAAAACGTTTTGCGGCGGCTCTTCTTCTGAAGGAAGGGCGAAAATCAGTTCGTACTCACCGACTCCGCCAATGAGCAAAAACTCCGGGGGGAAATCTCCCGAAACCGCGTAGGGGATCCTATCGAGTTCCAACGTCAAATTCAATTCAGGGTTTACACGCCGGAAATTTTCGATCGCGTCGAAAAAACCGCCGCTGGAGTCCGTTCCGAAAAGAGCCGTTTGGGGGATTGGCGGACGGCACTCGAAAACAGGCATCAACGCGTGATTGATAAGGGCGAAATTGGCGTCCCCAAATGCCCCCGTCGTGTAAAGTTTGAAAGGGACTTGCCGGGACGCTTTGCGCATCACGGGATGAACGTCCGAAAAACTGAAAGCTGTTCCAGTCCAGCTCCAGGGAACGGAGCAGCCCGTATCACCGCCAAGCGAACAGGCACCAAAGGAACTCAAAACACTCGAAATTCCCTGAGCCATTTCCAGGTAGTAATCACCGGGATGAGATGAATCGCAGTTCCAGTTCTGGAGGACAAATTGGGGTTGAAGTCCACAGGCACACAAGTCGGCAAGTGTTCCCCACGCGATGTTTCTTCCAATGATTTCAGGGGGAGTGAATTGGAAGAAATCTTCATTCTCAGAGAAACAATCCGTTGTGACCGCCAGAAATCCTTCTTTCAATCGAACGATTTCTGAATCGGACTCCCACGTCCTGTTCATCTGACGATCGCTGGCTTCGCGGATTTTCGACATTCGCTGAATAAATTCAAATTCGTTCATTTTCAGTTTTTAATCAAATAAAGTTTTTCGTGAAAAATGGAAATTTCAACAGGCAAAACCCCTTGTGGATCGCCATCGTACTCCACAGGCACGGTCTCGGGTGATGAAATACGGATCGAATCCGAGCGTATTTCCAGGGAACCAACGCTTTCGCCCCGGTAAACCTTGGGGATCAGTTTCAGCCAGTCACAAAACCGGAGGTTCTGCAGAACACAAAGCGCGAACTGGCCATCCGAGGGTTTCAGGTCCGCGTTGATTTTCATCCCGCTCGCGATGAACGGCATTTTGGAAACCAACAGGTGATTCACGTTTTCAACTGTTTGACCGTTGATCTCGTAAGTGTATTTCCGACTCTTTACCAGCTCTGAGATCAGTGCAATAAATGTGCCGATCCCATCCCCAACCCATGGCCGGATTCGGTTCGCTTTCGCCGCAACCGCAGCGCCCATTCCCAAATTGAGACAGCAGCAAAAAAACTCCAGCGGGTCACCCTCGTTTCGTTTTACGGCCATCACATCGACGGCCTGAGGACTCCCTTGTGCTAAAACCTCCACCGACTTTTCGATTTCATTGATCGGCAAACCGTGAAACTTGCAAAAGTCCGGGCTGGTTCCGCAGTAGATCACGCCAAGGGGGAGCTTTTCCTGCGCGTTACGCATGATTCCATTGACGATGGTATTGATGGTTCCGTCTCCACCGGCCGCGACGACGGAATCAAATCCTTTCGCATTGGCAATTCGATCGATGACGGAGTCCCGCCCATCCCACTGGCACAATTCAAAATCGATTCCGAACCGATCCATCTGTTTGAAGATTTTCTCAAACGATCGCCGGGAACGTCCCCCGTGGGAAAGAGGGTTTCCGATCAAAAGTACTTTCATCTGTAAATCCCCATTTTCTGGTAAACTTTGGTGGGATGGTTGAACTTCCAGTCTTTCGTCAGTTCCTGAGTCATTTCCCAAGGCACCGGCGTGGAAATCAGCCCGTTTTCCTCGACGAAATTCTGAATTTCCTCGGCCTTTTCACAACAGACCCAATGCTCGTCAGGGATCGGAAAAACACTGCGCATCCTTTCATAAATGGTTTCGTAGGAATCCTGCATAAGATTTCCGAACGAAATATTTAAAAATTCACACGGCTGAACTTCGCCCGACGCACCGATATAAAACCGGTCAATCCCTCCACACGTACAACCTAACATTTCGGGAGATTCTTCAAAAACCTGCGCAACCAAAGCTGGAGCGTGTTTCTCGCGTGAAGAATTGTACTGTTTTTGCTTTTGAGCTGCGATCCTGACCGCCTTTTCGTGATTTTCCCGCTCAAACTGTGTACCGAGCCAACGGCCGCAGGATTTGGGGTGAATGAGCTGAATATAATCGCACTCGTGTTCTTTGGCCAAAGCCATGATCGTTTCTATTTCACCGTTAATGATTTGTTTGTCGGTCAGGACCGTATTAAATCCGATCAGAAATCCTGCATTTTTGCAGTCTTTCAGGAAATTCATAGCCCGGTTCCAAGACCCCGGCTGGCCGGTAAAAGTGTCGTGCTCTTCCGGGTTTACAGAGTGAATGGAACTCATGATTCCGACCACTTTGGCCTCTTTCATCGCCTGGATTTTTTCTGGCGTGGCTCCCGTTCCTGTCGAATTCACCCAAACTTCCAAGCCGGAAAGTTTTTGCAGAACAGGCAGAAGCCGATCAAATTTCAGCAGCGGATCTCCCCCCTCCACCGCATACGCTGCCACGCCGGTACTGCGCAGCGTATCGACGACTTCGAGCAGGCGTTCCAGCGGCAATTCCACCGCTCCATCCCGGCCCTGGTAACAGTGTGGACACCGATACTGGCACGCTCGGGTCATCGAAAGCACGACCGTAGCAGGACGCGGCGGTTTGGCCACGAACTTCGATTCCATCGACATAAAAAAACCTTCAGAGGGATATGCCGGCAGGTAAAAATCCAGTTTGTACCGTCCATCGGGCAGACGAAGCAGTTTGTGCTGATAAAAAACCCTCGTCAAAAGCGACGAACGCCACAGGAGGCGCACGTACTCGCGAAAACCTCCGAGCCTCCGCATTTTCGGGAAAAAATGAAGGGCACAGCCGATCGACATGCGGCAGTAAAAAAACAGTTTCGGGAATCCCGTGATGAATTTACTCTTTTTCATCTCTGTACCAATTAAAAATCACCAATATTAAAACAAGAGAAACTGGAAAAATCGGCCATAAACCTGGATCCACAGCCAAAACGGGAAGTAAACTCAAAGCCGTGCAAAGCAGGCAATTCAAGCAAGTTGAAACCATGATTTTCTTCGAACAGTCTGTCGCCATTTGCAAGGACAAGAGCCCAAACAAGACTGCGCTCACTGCAATCCCAAACATCAGAGGCCAGTTCCCGATCTGGAAAATTTGGCTCCAATAGAGTAACAAAAGAAAAACCGTTGGAATTTCAACCAGCCAAAAAGCGCGTTTGACTCCAAGAACAACCTGAAGTGTCCTTTTTCCTGCCTCACCATCTCCTACGACATCCTTGAAGTAACTGAAATGACACATCAATGCGTGGATCAGAACAAAGACCAAGAACCAATTCCAGGTTCCATGGGGAAATACTATTCCTTGGGGACAGGCAAGAATGATTCCAAACAAAAAGCAGCACGAAATGGCGGCTCCGTACACCAGACATCCGACAATCGGCCAGCCCTTTAACCAGGAATAAACCAGGTTTAACACGACTCCCACCAAAAGCGGAGCCAGCAGCCAAGGATTGATCCAGCAAAAAATGGCGCCAAAAAGCAACTCAAGGACCAAAGAAAGGACCAAAGCGGGTACAATCGGCAGTTTTCCACAGACCATCGGCCGATGCGGGGCATTGATTCGGTCTTCCGCCAAGCCGCTCCAGTCGTTGAAAATCTGGTTGACTCCCCAAATAAGGTACCCAGCCACGAGTGCGAGCAAAGTCTGCCAGTTCCAAGTCACACCATTTTCACCAGCACCCAATACAAGCCCTGCCAGAACGGTCGAGCCTGTAACGAAAGCATAGTATAATCTCATCGACCGGATGTAATAATACAAAAAACTCATTTTTCTTCTGGTTTGGAGTTCAATGTCTGCTAAAAATTTTTCTTCCTGCTATATATAACGAACGAGTGTTAGTTTTTCCCGAATAATTCTAAAAATTTCAGGAATTTATAGGAAATATTTTTGGTTCATCCTGTAACCGCGTACCTGAAAAATAATTAAAACGCGGACAGGTTCAGTGTATTATGTAAAAAAACAGCAAACCATATACACGAGGAAGAATCAAGGCTTTCAACAAATGACACAACAGACCTGCCATTTCCTCAACTGACCTATAATCTGACCTATGTAAAGTTACAGAGCCTGTTTCACCCCGTAAAATACGAGGTGAAACTGATGCATTACCAGACCTTGAAGCATCGTCCCCATAAGTTGACACGTATGGGAAATCGGTCCTCAAATTTCTTTATTTGCTGATGAACTCGATCCCAATGCCTTTGTGTTCGACGAAGCAGGTCTTCATCCACGGGCGCGGCTGGCTGACCGGGACGATGAGCTTGAACTTCTTGATCACTTCATCGAAATTGGCGATCTTGAACGCGACGTGCGGACGCTTGCGGATGCACTCCGGGAACGGCGCGTCGTCCTCGAATTTCATCCACTCGATGCCGAACGGATCGTTCTCGTACTCCATGATGTGGACTTTGATCCCTTCCAGGTACGTGTCCCACTCGAGGTCCTGCTCGGTCGGGATCCCCACGTGGTTGAACTCCATTTTGGCTTCTTCGAGGAGCCATTTCTTCAGTTCCGGGTCTTCTCCGGACCGAGCGTCGGCGGCTTTCGTGACGTCGAAGGCCAAACCCATTCCAAAAGCCGCGGCTGTGGCAAGCATTTGACGACGATTCATTTTTTTCTCCTTGATTAAATTTCGAAAAGTGGAATTTTAACGTTCAATTTGCGATTTCTGCTCCGGCGTGAGCGTCATGGTTTCCCACGCGGAGTCGATTTTGCCGAGTTTCTCCCGCAGGGCGGAAGCCGCGCCGGCGTCGGTCACGTCCTGAAGCTCCAGGTCGTTCACGATTTGGACCACACGGTCGCCGATGATGGCCGCGGCGTAGGAATTCTCGCCGTTCCGGAAGAATTTCGCGTCGGTTTCTGCCGGAAGCAGAGCGCGGACCGTTTCGAGCGGAAGTTTTGCACGGACGGCGAAATCATTTTCGGTTTTCAGCCCCGGCTCCCAAGCGGTGGCGGGGAGTTCCTTGATCTCGATGTTCCGAAAGAGGATCGTACCTCTGCCGCCCGCGTGAACCTGCAGACCGATGAAGCCCTCCGCGTCCAGCACGTCGATCATGTTGGCGCACGGCACGCCGTTGATCCACGTCCGAATTGACGGGCCGAGGCACTGGATCTCGACCTGGTTCCAGTCGTCTTTTTTGTAGGCGCGGGGAGCGTCGTCCGCGAACCACTCGTCCGGGCGTTTCAGGTCACGGAACTTCGTGGCGTACCGGTACGCGCGGCGGGCTTCGTCGTAGATCTGGCCCACGGCTACACGGTCGGCAAACTCGCACTGGTAGCCGAAAATCGTTTCGCGGTCTTTGTTCGGTCTCGTGTGGCTGCGGACCTGAACGCCGGAATTGCTCATCACCTCAAACTTGATCTCGAGGCGCAGGACGAAATTGGCGTAGTCCTTTTCGGTGCAGAGGAACGTATTTCCGGGCGTGTTGGGCGCACAAACGCCGACGATCACGCCGTCCCGGACGCTGTATTCGGCAAACCCGCCGCGGGGCTTCCAGCCGGTGAGGTCCGAGCCGTTAAAAATCGGGGTGAAGCCGTCAGCCGCAAAAGAGACGGAAGCCAGAAGGAGGAAAAAGAGGAAGGAAAGAGCGTTTTTCATGGGAATTAATTGTAAAAAAGGTTAATCGTATAAAGGTTGAGGGTGGCCCGAAGACCACCCCCAAATCAAATCATCATTCTTCGCAAATCACGCGGAAGCCCACGTTATAGACCTTCTGCCACGCCGGGTACGGGAGGCGGTAGCCGTTGCGCGCCGTCTTGGGACGGTCAAACCACGAGCCGCCCTTCGCGACTTTTTCCGTTTCCGGATTCATCGCGTTGCGCCCGTCGTTCGCGTTGTACGGGTACGGCTTGTAATCCGAAAGCGTCCACTCGTTCACGTTCCCGTTCATGTCGTACAGACCCCACGGGTTCGGCAGGTAGCAGGCGGTCGCTTTGCCCGGATCGTCCGTAGCGGGCGAATTCCGGTGCGTCGCCGTATCCCAGCCCGGGATCATCTGGCCGTCATCGACCGTCTTGATGGCCTTCCAGAACGCTTCATATTCCGCGTGTCCGACCGGCTGCGGGTTCACGCCCTTGCAGACGAACAGATCCATGCTCACGTCCGCCAGGTTGGCGTATTTCCCGAAGTCGTCGTCCAGACCGCCCCACCAGAACGGGGTTTCGGTTCCAGCTTTGGCGGCCCACTCCCACTCGGCTTCGGTCGGGAGACGGAACTTCTTGCCCGTCTTCTGGGAGAGCCACTTGCAGAAGCCCACCGCCTCGTTCCACGAAATGCGGATCACCGGCTGCTGCGGGAAGCAGTGCGCGTAGCCTGGCCACGTGTGGTCTTTCCACTGCTGGTCAATGTACCGGCTGTCGTGGTGTGGGTCGTACAGCTTGTACAGCTCATTCGTGACTTCGGTCGTCATCATGTAGAACGGCTTCTCGATCGTCACTTCGTTACGATTCGCCTCGGCCGGATGCTTGCAGTCGTCGCCGATCACAAACTTGCCGGTCGGGATCTTCACCATATCAAACGAGACCTCGTCGGTCAGTTGCACCGTGACCTTTTCACCGGCGGTCCCGTTCACGACGGTCTTCGCGCCCTGCGGAGCCACAGTATTCGGATCGACCCACTTTTCGGGCTTGACGAATGCCGGACGATCGACCTTCATGAAACTGCCGTGTTCCGGGTCACCGTGAATATTGGCGTACATCGAGCGGATCTCCTGCGTACGCTTGGCCATCGCCTTCACGCCGTCGGAATTGCCGCGGAACGCCTCGGAAACTTCCGTCCACGTCGCGTGGTACGGGCAGTTCATATCGACCCAGAGGGCGAGCTGGCGGAACGCCTGGTCGTCGAGCTTCACGTTGTGGTGGTTCCCGTCGCGCAGCATCTGGAAGAGCGGCGAGGTGTTCGTGTGGTACTCCATCGGGTAGAACATGTGAACGTCGCTTTCCGGACCCGGACGGCGAACGTACGGGATCAGGTCGATGTAGGATTTGCCGTAGTGGCCCTCCCATTCGTCTTTCGGGCGCGAAATGTCGGCGAAGTTCGGGCGGCCTTCCTTCGAGCCGTCGTGGCAGCCGACGCAGTATTTATCCAGCACCGGCTGAACTTCACGGTTGAAGCCCATCGGGCGGGATTCGCCGCCGAACTCCTCGATCGGGGACGGGGCCTTGAGCATCGCGATCGTGCGTTTCGCCGGCGTCACGCTGTTCTGCGACTCGTGGCAGCCGTTGCACGTCACGCCTTCGCCCGGCATACCGACGAGCCACGAACGCATCAGCTGGACGGCCGAGCCGTGTTCGTCGAGCGGCTGGACCGCGATCGGCGTGTTGGCCGGGATCTGGAAGAACGCGGAGCCGTCCTCGTAAACCGGGACTTCACCGATCAGGATCTTGGAGTCCCACGACG
>JAFTCU010000021.1 GCA_017454585.1 Thermoguttaceae bacterium
AGCACCCGGGAAATTCCGAAATAACCAGTGAGGAATTCGTCATTTACGACGTCATGGGCGCGGCAGAAGGCCAGTACGTGGGAGTTTGCGAGGGGCGGGAAGCCGTGAATCCGTTTTACCCCGAAGTCAAGCCGGTCGATGCGTACTGCGCGTTGATTTTAGACAAGATTTACTTAAAATAGACTTTTTAACCATAATTAAAGGAATCAACTCATGCGGAATATTTACCAGGTCAAACAGGACATCTGCGCGATTGGCGATCGCCTGTACAAACGCGGCTACGCGGCCGGAAACGATGGAAACATCAGTTTCAGAATCAGTGAAAATGAAGTGGTCTGCACGCCGACCATGATTTCCAAGGGTTTCATGACCCCCGACGACCTGTGCATCGTTGACATGAATGGCAAACAGCTCGCCGGCAAACGTAAGGCCACGAGCGAGATCCGACTCCACCTGACGATTATGAAGGAACGCCCGGAAGTCAAATCGTGCGTTCACTGCCATCCGCCGTTTGCCACCGCGTTTGGAATCGCTCGCGAGCCGATCCCGCCGTGCGGTCTGCCGGAAATCGAGATCCACCTCGGTGAAGTCCCGATTGCGAAATACGCCATTCCGGGCGGGCAGGAATTCGCCGACACGGTCCTGCAGTTCGTCCACAAAACGAAGGTCGTGGTCCTCGCCAATCACGGGACCGTGAGCTGGGGCGAAACCCCCGAGCAGGCGTACTGGTACACGGAAATGCTGGACGCGTACTGCCACATGCTGATCCTCGCGAAGCAGATCGGCCACGTCGGGTACTTTACCAAGGCGGAGGAAGAAGAACTCCTCGCGCTGAAAAAGAAGTGGGGGATCGACGATCCGCGCTTCGAGATGAAGGATTGCGACATTTGCTCGAACGACGTCTTCCGCGACAGTTGGAAGGAAGCCGGTCTGGCGCACCGCGGATTCAACCCGCCGTCCTTCAAAGACGAGAAAAAGGACGATTCAGAGGCCCTCATCGCCGAGATCACCAAGCGGGTGATGGACGCGTTGAAGAAGTAAAAAATCAATTGCGAGCGGCGGGCTTTTTGCCCGCAGAAAAGAATGTGGCGAGCGGGGTCAGTGATGACCCCGTATTTTTTGCGAGCGGGGGCTTTTTATTTTCAGTGGGTAAAAAGCCCGCCGCTCGTCTGATGAATCACTTCACCCGCCTGACCTCATACTCATGCGCCTTCGGCTGGGCGGCTTTCTTCATTTCCGCCGTCAGTTCGGCCACTTTCTGCTGCGTCTCGCCGCGGGTCGGCCAGTTCTGGACGTAACCAGGGACTTTCGTCTCGAAGTAGCCCGTGCTCGTCGAGAGTTTCTCATCGTAGTATTTCTGCACCGCGTCCAAATCGTCCGGATTCACAAAGCGGCGCAAGTACCAGCGCACCGCCGCGTAGTTGCGCAAGATCACCTCTTCCGCGCGGCGCTGCTCGCCGATCTTGCGGACTTCCTGCGCCTGCCGGAACTGCGGCGTTTTGTCGTTCATCGCCAGATTCACGCCCGCAGCGAGTTCTTCCGTCGTGAACGTCCCGACCGCCTGACCGTCAATTTTCAGCTCGTACTCTCCCGCCTCCAGCCCCTTCACGGCAAAAAGCTCCTGGTTCAGGTCCTGCACGATCGAGAGTTCCTCCAGCACCGGGTACGCGGCCGGGTCGATCGGGAACGGAAGCGCCTTTTCCAAAACCGTCGCGGTGAGCGTTCCGTCCTCGGCCTTCTTCACGTTCGTGACCTCGGCATTTTCAGCCTTCACGACCGTCGTGCCGTCGAGCACGACGTCCGAAACGATTGCCGGAGCCCCCTGTTCCTTCAGGAAAAGCCACGCCATCATGAGGTGACCGGGAGCGCCCGGATGCACGCGGTCCGGTCCCACGATCGTGTAGTACGGATCATTTTTCTGCATTTTGGCGTTAAACGCGGTCATCGGCGCGTGAAAGTCCACGACCTCCACGGTCCCTTCGGTCTTTTTCGAGGCGATTTCCGCGGCCTGTTTCTTCACGATCTCAGCCAGGATCCCCAGGCCGTCATTGCAGCCCGGATTATTATTGTTCCGGTCGTTGATCCCCGTGTGGTCAAAGATCGAGGGCGTGATGAAGATGAAACGCGGATCCAGCTTTTCCTGAAGCATCCCGGTGAGTTTTTCCAGGTTGCGCTCGTAGTTTTCGATCGCGCGTTTCTGGCCCTGGAGCTGGCTTTCTGTAGGGTTTTCCGCGTAGTAGCCGCGCCCCACGTCGTTCATCCCGAACATCAGGGCGACAACGTCAGGATCCTGCGAGAAAACGTCCTCGTCGATGCGTGTCATGGCTCCGCCGGCCGTATCACCTGCGACGCCCGCGTTAAAGAACTGAATGTTCGCGTTGGGGAAGCGTGTGACGTAGTAGTCGCAAATCATGTAGTGAAAACGCCCGCCGTGCGTAATACTGTCACCGTAAAAGCAGACTTTCTGACCGTCTTTGAAGACCTCGGCCGAGACGCTGAGGGCGAAAGCGAGAAACAGAAAGAAAAGGCAGGAAAAAAGGAAACGTTTCATGGAAGGTCCTTTCGGGAAATGAACGGGTAAAGCCTTTAACGGAAGCGGTCCTCCCCGCCCCGTTTTCAATATTTTATCAAATGAACCGGAAAAATCAAGAGAATCGTTCCTGGAAAAAGAAAAAAATCCCGTTTTTTCACCTTTTTCTTGAGGGGTGGCTTTACATCAGTCGGTTTTTGGTGAAAATTAAAACCGGAAGGGACGCGGTTCCGTCCTGCTCCCGCCGCCAGTTCAATTCACCCTTTGATCGGAACGCGTCATCATGCCTCAAATTCAATCCGCACCACGCGGCCTGCGCCTGCACATCGGAATTTTCGGACGCAGAAATGCCGGGAAATCCTCCCTTTTGAACGGGATCACCGCCCAGAACGTCTCCATAGTTTCCGACGTGGCGGGGACGACCACCGACCCGGTCGAAAAACCGATGGAACTCCTGCCGCTCGGGCCGGTCCTTTTCATCGACACGGCCGGGATCGACGACGTGGGGACGCTCGGCGAGGAACGCGCAAACCGGGCCCGGCTCGTTTTTGACCGCACGGAACTCGCGATCCTCGTGCTCGGCGAGAACGAATGGACCCCGTTCGAGGACGAGATCCGCGAGGAATTCGCCCGCCGGAACGTTCCGGTCCTGGTCGTTTTCAACAAAACAGACCTGCACGCGCCCGACCCTGAGCTCGTTCAGCGGGTCCAGGAAGAGTTTCACCTTCCGACCGTCTTCGTTTCGGCCAAAAATCACACGGGTTTCGCGGAGCTAAAAGAGCAGATCCTCGCCGCGGTGCCGGAGGAGTGGCTCGCGTCGCAAACGATCGTCGCCGATCTGCTGCCCCTGGGAAGCGTGGTGGTTCTGGTCGTTCCGATCGATAAAGAGGCGCCGAAAGGGCGGCTGATCCTCCCGCAGGTGCAGGTTTTGCGCGAGCTTCTGGATTTCGGGATGCGCGTGATGGTGACGCGGGACGTAGAACTGGCCGAGGCTCTCGACGCGCTGAAAGAGCCGCCGGCACTCGTAATTACCGACTCGCAGGCCTTTCGGCGAGTGAGCGAGATCGTGCCGGAGTCGGTTCCGCTGACCGGGTTTTCGGTCCTTTTCGCCCGATTCAAAGGGGACTTCCAGACGCTGATTGCCGGGACGCGCGCCGTGGCGGACCTGAAGCCGGGCGACCGGATTCTCGTGGCGGAATCGTGCTCGCACCACCCCATCGGCGAGGACATTGGGCGCGTGAAGATCCCGAACTGGCTCCGGCAGAAAGTCGGCGGCGAACTGGAATTCACGCACGTTCAGGGAAACGACTTTCCCGTGGACCTGACGCCGTACCGGCTCGTGATCCAGTGCGGCGGGTGCATGACAAACCGCCGGTCCATTCTGTCCCGCATCATGAAGGCGCGGGAGCAGGGCGTTCCGATCACGAATTACGGCCTGATCATCGCGTGGATGATGGGGATTTTTGAAAGAGCCATTCAAATCGTGGAGAAATAAAACTTATGAAACTTATATCATGCCAAACCTCTCGCGGACCACGTGCCGCAGCAATCGTTCAGGATGGTCAGGCTCTCGTCGTTTTTGACTGCTCGATGAAAGAGCTTTTCCAGCGGGAAAACTGGCTGGAATACGCAAAGGATTTCGTCGCGGAAACGCTCGCCGACCGGCGTCCGCCCTGTATCATTCCGATGAGTGACGCGGAGATCCTGCCGATCGTTCCGGACCCGCAAAAAATCGCCTGCGTCGGGCTGAACTACGCCGACCACGCCGCCGAAACCGGGGATTCCGTGCCGGATTGTCCGGTCTTCTTCAACAAATTTCCGACTGCGCTGTGCAAAAGCGGTGACCCGGTCACGCTCCCGGCCGTTTCCAATTTCGTCGATTATGAGGCGGAGCTGGTGATCGTAATTGGGAAGAAGGGCCGCAATATTCCGAAGGAAACCGCGATGGAATACGTGGCGGGCTACACGTGCGGAAATGACGTTTCAGCCCGGGACTGGCAGATGCGTCCGCCCGCGCGGCAGTGGTTCCTCGGAAAGACGTTCGACGGTTTCGCTCCGGTCGGCCCGTGGATGGTCACGCCGGACGAGATCCCGGACCCGCAGACGCTCGAAATCGAAATGCGCGTGAACGGCCAGGTGATGCAGCACTCGAACACAAAGCAGTTCATTTTCAGCGTGCCGACGCTCATTAATTGGGTCTCGCAAGTCTCGACGCTTCTGCCGGGCGACCTGATTTTCACCGGGACGCCGCCGGGAGTCGGGATCGGAAGAAACCCCAAAGTCTGCCTCAAAGACGGCGACGTGTGCGAGGTCGAGATCGAAAAAATCGGCGTTTTGAGAAATCAGTTTAAAGCGGAATAAAGAAGAAAGGGTGGCCGAAAAGACCACCCTCTGTTTTTTCTCCATCCCTCATTCGAGCGGAGGTAAAAGACGACGCTGGAAGCGCCATCCCCGTATTACTTCACTTTTTTCAGCACGATGCGGCTGTCAGCGACCGAGCAACCAAGGCCTTCGGCGTGAACGATCAGCGGGTTGATGTCCAGCTCGGCGATTTCCGGGTTTTCGGAAACCAGAACGCTCAGACGGATCAGGGCGTCTTCAAGAGCCGCCAGGTCGTGCTGACCCAAACCGCGGTAGTTGTTCATGAGCTTGTAAACCTTCGTGTTTTCCAGCATCGAGTGCAGGAAGTACTTGCTCGTCGGCGCAAGACGGAACTGAACGTCCTTCATCAGCTCAGCCGTCGTGCCGCCCATCCCGAACATGACCAACGGGCCGAATTTCGGGTCGCGGTTGCAACCCAGGATCACTTCGGTTCCCTTCGGAGCCATTTCTTCGATCAGAATGCTGTCGATCTTCGCACCCGGAACGTTCTTCGCGATGTTGGCGTAGATCTGGTCGAAACCAGCCGCAGCGGCTTCCGCGCCTTTGATGTTCAGCAGAACGCCTCCCGCGTCGAATTTGTGCTTCACGTCGG